>QILH01000079.1 GCA_003233255.1 Gammaproteobacteria bacterium
AGCCCGGAGGGATTCTAAGTGCGGCGGATACCATGGTGATAAAAGTAAAAAGCCCCGGTTAAAAAACCAGGGCCTTTCGTAGTGGTGGAGGCGGCGGGAATCGAACCCGCGTCCGTAAGTCCTCTGCCCTCGGCTCTACATGCTTATCCTGTTCTTTAATTTAACTGGCGACTGCCCAACAGGCGGGGATCATCGACAGCGATTCCGTGTAGGTTTTAGCGAATCCACCCCGGACGTGTTTCATCGCGATCTTATATGGGATGACTCCGGTTATCTGCGCGTATAAGCACACCTCAGGCCGAAGGCTTTACGCTGGTTATTAAGCAGCTAAAGCGTAGTTGTCGTCGTTTGCAACTATAATTTTGCAAAAGGATTTACGAGGATCTTGCACCTCGGCATGCACCTCCGGTTTTGTAACCCGCGTCGAAGCCAGGTCGCCCCCAAAAATGGATTCTAAGCTATTGCGCTTGACGTGGCGGTGTTAAAAAATGATTTTCATTGCTCAGGTACCCGCTTGTACATTGCGCATAAAAATCATTTTTTAACACCACCACGTCTGCGCTCATAACGCTTACAATCCATTTTGCCAGTTTAAACTACTGGCAGAGATATCTATATTAGTATAACCGCCAATGCGGTTTTTCAACAGGCTTTTAGCCTGATTTCATTATTCGGCCTTTTTCACGTGACCAGTCCCGGCCTTTCTCGGCGGCGCGTTTGTCGTGTTGTTTCTTGCCCTTGGCCAGGCAGATCTCGATTTTGGCGCGGCCACGCACCCAGTACATCGCGGTGGGCACGATCGAATAGCCTTTACGCTCTACCGCGCCGACCAATTTGTTCAATTCCTGACGGTGTAACAGCAATTTGCGGGTACGGGTCTGCTCCGGGGTGATGTGGGTCGAGGCAGTTTGCAGGGGCGTGATCAGGGTGCCAAACAAAAAGGCCTCGCTGTTTTTCAGCAGGATGTAGCTGTCCCTTAAGTTGACGCGGCCCTCGCGTAAACTCTTTACTTCCCAGCCCTGCAGCGCAATACCCGCCTCGAATTTGTCCTCTAACAGATAATCGTGACGGGCCTTTTTGTTCAGGGTGATGGTGTTGGATTTTGTGCCTTTTTTCTTCTTTTGTGCCATAACGCAGTATAAACGATACTGACCACAAAATTAAAAAATAACCTTGTCAAGGGGCTTTTGCCCTTGAGCGTAGGCGGGTTTTCTCGCACAATTTGGTGATAACAATAATGATGCTAAAGGAATAAACGGGGATGCGACCAAAGACATCTGTTCACGGTTCCTGGTCGTCACGCTGGGCGTTTATACTGGCGGCGACCGGTTCAGCCGTTGGTTTAGGTAATATCTGGAAGTTCCCATACATCACGGGCGAAAACGGCGGTGGTGCCTTTGTACTCGTTTATTTAATCTGCATTGCCTTGATCGGCATTCCCATTATGATGGCCGAAATCATGTTAGGTCGTCGTGGTCGGCAAAGTCCGGTCAACACGATGCACACTCTTGCAATCGAATCGGGCCATCATCCGGCCTGGAAATATCTTGGCATCATGGGGGTTCTCGCGGGCTTTTTGATCTTGTCCTATTACAGCGTGATTGCTGGTTGGGCGCTTGAATATCTAACCAAGGCCACAAGTGGAGATTTTGCCGGGCAAACGCCGGATGGTATCAAAACCTTGTTTGGCGATTTTATTGACGATCCTAAACATCTGCTGCTGTGGCACACCATCTTTATGGTGATGACCTTTATCGTTGTTGCACGTGGGGTGCGAGGGGGGCTGGAACTCGCAGTGAAATTTTTAATGCCAGCGCTGTTGGTGTTGTTGCTTATCCTGGTCGGTTATTCAATGAACACCAGTGGTTTTGGCGCGGCGGTTACTTATTTATTTACCCCTGATTTCTCAGCCTTGAGCTGGGGGTCGGTGCTAACGGCAATGGGCCATGCTTTCTTTACCTTGAGTCTGGGTATGGGGGCGATCATGGTGTATGGCTCGTATCTTCCTAAAGACACCTCGATCGCGGGAACGACTTTTACCATTGCCTTTGCCGATACTGCGGTGGCTTTGCTTGCAGGGCTGGCAATTTTCCCCTTGGTCATAAGTAACAATCTGGAAGCGGGTTCGGGGCCAGGGTTGATCTTTGTCACCTTGCCATTAGCCTTTGGGCAGATGCCGTATGGTACGTTATTCGGGGCTTTGTTCTTTTTACTGTTGGCGTTTGCGGCCTGGACTTCCGCTATATCACTGCTTGAACCGGCCGTAACCTGGTTAGTCGAAAATAAAAACATGAAACGCGTGACGGCGACCATGATTGCGGGTATTACCACCTGGGCAGTGGGTATCTTAACGGTATTTTCTTTTCAGAAAGACTCACCGATTATTTTTTCATTTTATTTTGTGGGCGACAAAAAAGAAAACGGTATATTTGATGTACTGGATATATTAACCGCCAATATTATGTTACCGATTGGTGGAATCATGATCGCCATCTTTGCCGGCTGGATTATGAGCCGGGAGGCCAGCCGTGATGAGCTTGAAATGGGCGAGGGCCATGCCTACAAAACATGGAGGGTATTGACGCGATATATTGCACCCGCCCTGGTTAGCATTGTAATATTGCAATTATTCGGTCTGCTCGATCCGTTGTTTGCCTTGTTTGGTCCCATCGTTGATTTATTTAGTAGTAGTGTATAGTGAAGAAAATTCAGAAAAGCGCGTTGGTGACGTATTCACCGCAACAAATGTTTTCCCTCGTCGATGATATCGATGCTTATTCCGACTTCTTACCCTGGTGCAGTCATAGCAAGGTGCTGGAACGCAACGATGATTCGGTGACGGGTAAATTAGAAATCAGCTATAGTTCGTTAAATAAATCCTTTGTTACTAAAAATATTAATACCCCGCATACGCAGATCGAGATGCAGTTGGTCGAAGGGCCGTTTAAACATCTGCGTGGCCTGTGGTCATTTTCTGTGTTAGGGGATGAAGGTTGCAAAATCGAATTGACCATGGAGTTTGAGTTCAGCAACAAATTGCTTGATATGACCGTTGGCCCGGTATTTAGTAAAATAGCTAACTCATTAGTCGATGCTTTTATTGATCGAGCCAAAACAATATACGGATAATAACGATGGCCGAGGCTAAAAATATTAATATCGAAGTGGCGTATGCTTTACCTGAGCAACAAGTTATTCTTCCGCTACAGGTCAATGTCGGTACGACAATAGTACAGGCGATTGAGTTATCGGGTGTACTTGAACAGTTTCCTGAGATTGATTTATTAAGCAGTAAGGTTGGAATATTTGGCAAAGCGGAAAAGCCGGATACTGAATTACGAGATAAAGACAGGATTGAGATCTATCGTCCCTTAATCGCCGATCCTAAAGAGTCACGGCGTAAACGTGCCGAGAAGAAAAAGGCGCAAGCGGAGGAAACTAAATAATTGAAATAATTGGGGTCAGAGACGTATTTTTGGCTATTAATTAGGTATGTATCATCAAGTTACAGGGAAAAATACGTCTCTGACCCCAATTATTTATTTTATTCTTCGAGAGTCTTTTCAGCCAGCTGACTGTCATCGATTCTGACGACCTTACCGTCTTCAAAATACAGCGTCAGTAATTTGCGTTTGGTTTTTTGGTAACCATCCCGGTGGGTGTGGATAAAGTCCCAACGATTTTTATGGAATGGATCGGTTAACAACGGATTACCCATCAAAAAGGTAACCTGTTTTTTGTCCATGCCGATTTTCAGCTTGGCAATCTTATCGTCTTCAAGCTCATTACCCTGGCGCACATCGACTCGGTATAGCGAGCAGCTGGTGAGTAATAATAGGCTTGCAAATAGAAGGTTAATGAGAATGGTTCGCATTTAGAGCTCTTTTCACTGTATAATGTATCGATTAGCGATCATACCGGATCTGGAGCCAGACTTGGAAACAAAAGATTTAAAACAAGCGGGTTTGAAGGCGACCCTGCCTAGAATCAAGATTTTAACCCTGTTGGAAGAGAATACCGTCCGGCACGTTAGTGCCGAGGATGTGTATAAAACCTTGCTGGAGGCGGGAGAAGATTTGAGTTTGGCGACGGTGTATCGTGTTCTGACTCAGTTTGAGCAGGCCGGCCTGGTCACTCGCCATCATTTTGAAGGCGGGCATTCGGTGTTCGAATTAAATGAGGGCGGTCACCATGATCATATCCTTTGTGTTAAATGCGGTCGGGTAGATGAATTTGTTGATACTGTGATCGAAGATCGCCAGAAAAAGATTGCCGCCGAGAAGGGCTACAATATGACCGACCATTCGCTGTATATTTTTGGAATTTGCCAAAGCTGTCAGAAATTGTAGGCTAATGAGTCATATGTAAAGGAATGTTAAATCAAAACTGTGTCACAGTTTATAAGTAGTTAGACGTTTACAGTTCGAAAAATAATAATGGAAAGGAATTCACGGAGGACATATGAAAATCAGAAACCTGTCTATATTTACAATCATAACCGCCCTGGCATTAACCGCGTGTGGCGGTGGCGATAACAGCAATAGCTCTCCTACTGTCAACCCTACGGCTCAAATTACCGATACCCAACAGGCTGCAACCGCTGTTTCTGCCACCGCTTCAGAACGAACGGCTCCGGGTCTTATTGGTACTTCCGCTGTAGCGTTTCCTTTTCAGTTTGCGGCTGGCCTCAGTCAGGGTTTGTTTCAACCAAATGATTCAGGTTTGGGTATGCAACTTGTGCATGCAAATTTATGTACCACCGGTACGGTAAGCATACCCCCCGCGACCGCCACCTCGGGAACAATCACATTTAACGATTGTGAAATGGGTGGGCTTGGTATTTATCTAAATGGTTCGATTGGATTCAGTGCAACCGCATCAGGTTCGGTGACCAATATAACGATGACCTATACCAATTTTACGATCTCGGACGCCACTCAAATTCTTGCCAGCCTGAGCGGTGTGCTCAGCATGAGCTTAAGTTATGACGGTAATATCTGGTCGTCAACGGTGTCAACCTCAGGATTCAGTGTCACTATTGATGGTGAAACGGTTCGTATGGATAACTATTCAATCACCAGCGTGTTTGATTTTACTGCCAGCGAAGGCAGCGTGTCATTCGAGTATGCTGTGACCAGTGATTTGTTAGGTGGGACATTGATTGTGACCACCGATCCCGCCGAGGGTGGCGCGCCACTCTTGCAAACGTTCGGTGATGCTTTTCCGTATTCCGGGATCATTATCATTATTGGTGCAGACAACAATCGCGCTCGTATCACTATAAACGGCGGTATG
>QILH01000047.1 GCA_003233255.1 Gammaproteobacteria bacterium
CTCAAACGGCTTCGATGGGAATGCCGGCGTATATTTCATCGTCCCGAACAAACTCTCCGAATAAGGATTGTCGTTGCTTACCGAAGGGCGATGTTTGTCAAGATAGTTGTCCAATTCTCTAAGCTGCTTCGTCTCTAATTCCAGTTTTTTCTGCGTCCTGATTATCCGGGTTCAGCCATACTTCACCAATGGGTGACCAGTTCCGCGTTCCTCTACTCCATCGTTCTGGGTTTCGTTGCTTAGCGGCCTGGTAGACGGCCTTTCGATTCACCAGAATCGATCGCTCTGCACCGCTGTGGCGTTGGGCGGGTGTTACAAACTGAATCCCGCTATGACGGTGCTCCTCGTTATACCAGTGAACAAAATCGTAAACCCAGTCTCGCGCTGCCTCTAAGCTCTCAAACGGCTTCGATGGGAATGCCGGCGTATATTTCATCGTCCCGAACAAACTCTCCGAATAAGGATTGTCGTTGCTTACCGAAGGGCGAGAAGGGCGACTGAATGACGGTACGACACCCAACCTTTGCAGCGTCGCCAGCATGGTTGCGCCTTTCATCGGCGATCCATTGTCGGAGTGAAGCACCAGGCCCTGCTCACGAATGCCTTGGGCCAAACAGGCTTTGCGGATCAACAGTGATGCGTGTTCCGCTGTCTCGTTTTCGTGAATCTCCCAGCCCACAATCTTGCGGCTGTAAATGTCCATTATCAGGTACAGCCGGTAGAATAGTCCGGTGATGGTCGTCGCCAAAAAGGTGATATCCCAACTCCATATCTGATTCGCGGCTATCGCCTTGTAAGCCTCCGGTTTGCTTACTCTCCTCGGCGCTTGTGCTCTCCCTCGGCGATGCAACTGTTCGGCTTCTTCCAGTATCCGGTAAAAGCTGGATTCAGACGCAATATAGGTACCTTTGTCGGCCAGGGCCGGTACGATCTGCGAGGGCGGCAGGTTCCGGTAGGCTTCCTCATTACATATCTCCAGGATTTGCTGTCGCTCCTCGGGGTTCAGTTTGTTCGCAGGCTCCGGGCGTTCGGCTTCCGGGCGGCCATCGGCCTTCACCCCTTCACCATCGGTCCAGCGTTTATAGGTGCGCAAACTGAGCTCCAGTTCCTCACAGGCTTTCTCTGCGGGTGCGCCAGCCTCTATCGCTTCTTCGATCAATTCAACAGCTCTACAGCGATCTGGGACATTGATCATTCTTCCTCTGTGTCCCCCCAGATCGCCTGGGCTTTTTTTCTCAGAACCAGCAGCGCTGCCGTTTCAGCCAACGCCTTCTCTTTGCGCGTGAGATCCCGCTCCAGCTCTGTAATCCGCTTCTCATCCGCTTTCCGGATAGCCTTTAACCGCTTGTTTTGATGGCGATCCCAGTCATTCGCCTGTTCACAGGCTTCTCGCCACTCCTTGATCTGTTCAGCATATAGCCCGCGCTCACGACAGTAGGCAGAAAGCTCGGCCTCGTTCATTGATGCCGTCTCAACAACCGCTGCAAACTTGTCTGCGGCACACCATCCGATGGGGGTGCGGTCTCCATCTGGCATCAGTCGACCTTCTGCTCGCGCCGCTTTTCTCCAGTTGTACAGCGTGCCTTCACAGATCCCTTCCTCTTTGGATATCTCTGGTATCGTTTTGTTGTTCGGTGGAAGCATCTTCTTCAGCACCGCTTCTTTTCGCTCTCGTGGATAACCCATTATATTACTCTCTCTGCCCAACCTCATTGGTTATTGAAGTCCCATTTTACTGGGTGGACAACTATCCTGACAGAGGGGGAGGCCGTTATACACGTATATATATTTATACTTACTAACTTATATATTTAATGGTTTATTGGTACAAATATAGATAATACGTATATAACCCGTAGCCTCTAGCCTGTACCAATAAATATTTTTAACGGTGATTACTGGTACAAATCAGCGTTTATTGGTTCAAAAAAACTCCACCTCCAGCGTGATTAAAATTCTCAGAAATTTTACGCGCTAATTCTGTACCAGATAATTGAGCCATCAAAAAGTTATTGGTATAAATTCCGCGATAAAAAACACCGTTAATTCTCGCCCTGTTTTTGCATTTTTTATAACCTAGTTTCGCCATGAACTTATCAACGCCTCGTTTCGGTACGTTATCAGCAATAAAACGCGGAATAACAAAACCGCCCCGAGCGCCGGGATCACCTGATTCAATGGCCGCTTCAATATCAAGTTGCCAGTTAGATTTAGATTCCTCAATAGCGCGATGGTGACTTGTGGAAATAGGCAGCACATTCATAGAGATTTTTATCTCGTAGCGCATTAAGTAACCTGCGATGCTGGCAATAGCCCCCGGCGTATTCAGCCATTCGTATAGGGCATTAAAATATGACTCAGTTAATCCATGTTCCGCTAAATGCTCACGCTGGCTCTGGGCGGTATATAAAACTGCATACCGGCGATCGTCTGATGTAATCCTCACAGCGTCATCACGGTTAGAATAAGCGATGAAATTCACACAGTTTTTAATAGTTCGTTCGTCTACGCCTTTAGCTTCTACGTTGATCCGGGCATTACCGATCCACGTTAAAAGTGTTTCCTGTATCTCAACACGATCCCCTGAGAATTCTTCCAACGTGGCAAAAATCTTTGAAGGCATCCATCCATTGAATAATTTACCCTTGGTGCCTAGATCTGATGATTTAATGGTATGGCAATACTCATAGCCGAGTATGTTTTCCATAATCGCGCTAATGGTGCTTTTACCATTGCCGGGGGTTCCAATTACTACAGGACACCATCTAATTTTTTTACCGGGGTTTTGGACGATATAGGCTGAAAATGAACGTAAGATTTCTTGATCATGTGAATCTGGTAGTAATTTCGCAATGTGGTCTACATATAGTGATACATCACCATCACTGATTTCGATCTCGGGCGGCCTAAATAGATTAACGGTATCACCGTTTAGCCCATGAGGTAACGAAGGATCAAATTCAGTACCCAATGCTTTTGGTAATTCTATAACTGTATTAAATAGAAAAGCCTCTGATGCTTTTCGGGTTGTCTTTGGACTACTCCACGCGTCCATATCATAAATACAGCCGCCATGAAAACCGTTAAAACTTTCAGTCGATATTGTTCGTGTCATGCCATAAACATGAAAACGATTCTCGGGGATGATAAATGTCGCACCCTTAAAATGCTGCGGTAAACTTTCAGCAGGTATATACGGATTATTTACACTGCCATTACTTTCATTGTTTTTCTGTTTACCGCCAGTATATACATTATCCTGCAGACTAACGGCGCGGGTGATTGTTATGCGTAAATAATTTTTATGAATTGTCCATTTTTCCCGGACTAACTTCGATTGCCACATTAATTTTAAAATGCGTTCGCAATTTTTACCCGTCCAAAATGCTAGATGTTGCGCAAGTGCCATATCTGCACTAGATTCATCATATAAACCTTTGTCGCTTGCATCAGGCGGGTACACGGCTGCTAGTACATCAACGTTACAGTCCCATAAATCGGATGCAGCCGCCCGCGTACCAAATGCAGCCGCCGCACTTTTTGATTGTCGCAGTTTGTGGATTAATTCGTCGTCGTCTTCAAGTCCATGCCATGCAGGTACGGGTTCAGCAGTCCATTGTTCAGGTGTTGCGGCTATACGTTCAGGGAAATAATTTGTAACGAAGTTAGGCAACCATTGATCGTGATTCGTACCCGCATCACCAATAATATTTTTACCGGTCAATGCAACAAATCTTTTTTCTGTATATAGTTCTAATCCAAGTGATACGTTTTTACAGGCGTGTGGTGGCACTGTTCCAGTACCGAAGATATGCAAACCTGTACCTGATTGTGATATTTCAACCGCCGCACCGGGAAAATAGCTTAATACTGCGTTTGCTGTATCTGACCACGTACCTGCGTCGGTTAGGCAATTATCAATATCAACGAAGAACAACGGATCGTTAGGCGTAAAGAAAAAACCGACATTGTAATCATCGCCACATAATGCAGCTAATTTAATTGCTGTTTTTGCATCCGTCCATGCATTAGGATCGTCTTGCCAATTACTATCAGCGGTGAATACTTGTAATGTCCGATAATCAACCGGCAATTTATCGGTTTTAGTTTCGTTACGCTTTACAAGTTTGTATAAAATAAATTGACGGTATTCCGCTAACGGTTTTAATGCTTCGGGTAATTCAACCATTGCTTGTTTTATGTTTCGTGCTACAATCTTTTCTGTGTTCATATGACACACACCTTATGAAATAGTTATTTGCGCCAGTTACGGTAATACGTGCTGGCGTTTTTTATGCGGTGTGATCTTCGAGCCACGTTTGATAAGATGATTTACGATATCCGATGATCCTGCCCTCAATGATCACAGGGGAAGGCGTTTTACCGTCTTTGGCTAAGCGCCATTCAGAGGTGCGAGAAAGCCCGGTAAGTTCTCTGAACTCAGTCCTACTTATAATTCTATCTAGGGGTGCTGCTGCTTGAGGTTCCATAATGTATCCGCCATGTGCTTAAATCATGGTTCTACATTACGGATAGTTTGAAAGTGTTTCTAGCGGTGATTTCGATAATCCCATATAGCGTTATTTGGGATCAAATTTTGGCTTTCAGGATAGTTTGCCCTTTTTCGGTGATTTCAACCACTTTCATTTTATTGCGTTCTGATAATTTAATTAGACTTTTTTTAAGAGCACGATTGATAGCTGGCAAGGTATGTTTCCTAATTTTGTTTTTAAGACACGGTACACTTTTTAATATGTCTTTCTCTAATTTGGATAAACCTTTACCTGTGATTTTAATTAAATTAAGGTTTTCGTCATAGTTAATTAACTTTGTTTTAGTTGCTTGCTTAATTGCTAACTCTGCATGATTGCGTATTTTTTCAGGTTTAACTAGCAGGTTACAAAATGGTTCAATAGGACTTAAATATTCAGTCAACTGGTCTTTAAGTACATCTATTTTTTCAACGCCACCTAAGCTATTGAGAAAATGTAACGCTTCTTTAATAGTTTCATCTAGTAATTCTTCAGCCCAGCTTTTTTGGTGTTTTTTATGCACCGGGGAATATTCTCCTACGTCTACATATCCAGGATTTAATAACCATTCAAGTGTATGTCGCGGTGTTCCTTCTTTCGGTTCCTTTTGTGTGCCTAGTGCCCTTGAAGCTGCATTTTTGTTACAGTGTAGATAATCAGTAATTTCTTTATCTGTTTTTCTATCCATCGCCAAATTCATTATTTTATCTTTTTGTACCGTGTTATTTCCTACCAGTCCGAATTCTTGTAATAAGCGGTTACTGGCGACATCTACTCCACCGCTTGACTTTAACTCTGCTGCTACGTTATCGAATATTGTAGCTAGGTGTTCAAGTAATACCGGCGAAGGGTCAGGTTCGCGCAGTTCATCACTGATAACAGTAAAATAATTCAATTCACCTTCACGGTAGAACATACCATCAGTGTATGAACGATTTTTTAACGCTTCTTGTTCTGCCCATTTTTCAAGTCCTTCTATTACTTTTTTATCGTCCATAGCCTTAAGCCTTCTTTCTAAATGCAGTCACGTTCGACATAGGATTGATAATCGGCGTTAGCTGATCGGCTATTTTCTGCAATGCGGCGCGGCGTTCGTCAATGTAATCATAACGGTCGTAGATGCCCTCTACGCCCTTGA
>QILH01000324.1 GCA_003233255.1 Gammaproteobacteria bacterium
ATTCAAAAAGGAACAGAAATATGTCCACCAGTACTGCCGAATCAACGGCTAAAACGAAGAAAAATTACCTGCCTTTCCTGATCATGGGCGTTTTCAGCGTCAGCCTGTACACCCTGTTGTATTTCTTCAGTGTCGATATTGTTGCCATTGCGAAAAATACCAATGCTGGGCAAAAGAGCTTTTTCTTTATTCCTATCGTTATTGCGATGATTTTTTCATTAGCGCATGGCGCTTTTACTTCGCATTTCTGGGACATTCTGGGCGTGAAGGCAAAATCGTAAAAAATTATTTCCAGGGTAAATAGATTTGGACGCACTAAATTTTATTGAATTAAACAGTACCACGGTGGCGCTATTATTTATCGTCGGTTTTGTGGGTGGCATGGTCAGTGGCTTCATCGGCTCCGGTGGTGCGTTTGTGTTAACTCCGGCGATGATGAGCCTGGGCGTGCCGGGTATTGTTGCGGTAGCCAGCAACATGGCGCATAAATTTCCCAAGGCGTTGGTTGGTTCAATAAAACGCCATAAATACGGTCAGGTGGATATCAAGCTGGGTATTGTGATGGGTATCTTTGCTGAAGTCGGTGTGTTCGTCGGTAAGAATTTTATGACATCTATCCGTGACGCCTTCGGTAATGTTGGTACAGATTTATATGTATCGATCGTGTTTGTTATCGTTTTAGCAGTAGTGGGTTTGTTTGTGTTTCGTGACGCGCAACGCATGCGCAAAAGCGGGGTGAGCGATGAAGAACACAAGGTGCCGTGTCTGGCGCAATGGGTTCGCTCAGTTAATATCCCAGGTACCATGATGAGTTTTAAATCACTGGACAATAATAGAATATCGTTATTATTTATCGCGCCGTTGGGTTTTGCTACTGGCTTATTAGCCGCCTCCATTGCTGTAGGAGGTTTCATCGGCGTACCTGCGATGATTTATGTGCTGGGTGTCCGCGCCATTCAGGCGACGGCAACAGAATTAGTGGTGGCCTTTGTCATGGGTTTGGGCGGTAGTTTGTTTTATGCCTGGGATGGTCTGGTTGATATTCGCCTGTCGATGATTATTTTGGCGGGTTCCTTGTTCGGTATACAGATCGGAGCGATTGGCACGACCTATGTAAAAGAACACATGGTAAAATTTGTCATGGGCATGATTATGTTGATCGTATTATTGAGCCGATTGATCAAGCTTCCGGTTTATCTATCGGACATGGATATGATCGAACCTATTAGTGCGAATCTATCGGGAATATTAACAACGCTAAGTCAAATAACATTGGTTCTGGCTTTACTGGCTGGTTCCGGTGCAATTATCGTTGCGCTAATAAAAGGTATGATCGAACATCGTAATGATACCCAACGTCAGGTTGAAGAACGGGTTGAGCAAAAAGGCTTTGCGGTTAGTGCGGCCGACGCATAATGTAATCATAACCAGAAATAGTCATAACAAAACCCGCTTCGCGTTTATTGCCTGGCGGGTTTTTTATGGGAGGCATAAATAACCTGAGCTTGGTTTAAGAGAACGATCTGGGTATTTCATTCAGGCAATATTATGCTGGCATCCTGAACGCAGTGAAGGATATTTCCTGGCAACGGTACGCCCATGCAGGGTACAGGATCGTTCACTGCGTCAGGACTTGTAGCGGGTGCATTTTTTATCTCGAGTTCAGGCTAAATAGTTACTTGTTTGTTGGTCGAGAGTAAATAAGCGCTATAATTTCAAGGTTTTATAAATCGTTGCTGTTAATGTTTTGTGAACTATTTACGTTAAATTAGTACATAATGACCCATAAAAACAAGTAGCTCCTAAATGACATCCGATCAACTCAGTTTACAGACCCTGCTTGCGGCCTCCGCACGAAAGGATGAGCAGGCTTTTGCAAAGTTATATTCGTTAGCCTCGGCGAATCTATATGCCGTCGCCCTGCGTATACTTAAGAAAGAAGCGATGGCTCAGGATGCCCTGCAGGAGGCCTTTGTCCAGATCTGGCATCGTGCAGTTGATTTCCACAGTGATAAAGGTTCGCCAATGGCCTGGATGGCGACCATTGTGCGTTATCGATCGCTCGACATATTGCGCAAACAGAAAAGACTGGTCAATGTTGCAGGTATCGATCTCGAGCAGGTTGATACGGAATTGGGGCCGTTGGGAAAGTTACTTGAATCTGATATGGCGCATGAATTATGGCGATGTCTGCAGGAATTAAATGATAAGCAACGCAATGCCATTTTACTGGCTTTTTATGAAGGACTGACACATGATGAATTGGCAGAACGGACAACAACCGCATTGGGGACGATCAAAAGTTGGATTCGGCGTGGACTACAGAGCGTAAAGGGTTGTCTTGAGCGATGAACTATCAGGATCCTGAATTACGTCAGGCATTGGCCGCAGAATATGTACTAGGTACATTGCAGGGTCGTGCACGAAAACGCTTTGAACGCCTGGCCGAACAGGATGCCCGTTTGCGGCAGATTATCTCCAACTGGGAACAGAAACTTGGCTCGTTAAGTGAAGGCATTGCGCCTGTGGATGTGCCCGAACATATTTGGTCTAGCCTTCAAAAACGACTTGGATTCACTACGACGAAACAATCCGAGACTGGGGTCATTGGATCCATATGGAATAGCTTGATGTTGTGGCGTAGCCTGACCACGGTGGTTACGATTGCCTTGATGTTCGCGGCGTACTTAAACTTATTCGCACCGAAACTGGTCGTGAACCAATACATCGCGGTATTGCAGACCGAACAACAGCAGGCCTCATGGTTGATTAAATCTGACCTGCAAAACAAGCGCATGATCGTGCATATCGTGAATGAACAAACCATTCCGATCGGCAAGGCGTTTGAATTATGGATGATCAAAGAAGGTGATAAGCCGATATCGCTGGGTCTGATCTCACCCAATCAACCACAAAACCTGCCATTGTCTGATGAGCTGTTAGCGAAGATCAAACAGGCGAGTGTGATGGCCGTCAGTATCGAACCGGCTGGAGGTTCACCAACCGGACAACCGACAGGGCCAGTACCGTATACCGGCAAGGTTACCCAGCTGTAAGTTAGAGAGTGTTGTCATTTCTGCAGCGGTGGGAATCCATGTGTTTTAAAACGATGAGTAAATCCATGTTGCATACGCTTGCCAAACGCAGTTAAATCGAAAACTCACCCACCCACTGTTCATTTACGTAATCGATACATAGTAACGACGGCAGCATCTTTTTTGCGCCGGATGTGGTGAGCTCATCTTTTACCGGATAATTTTTTGCAAATTCAACCGCGTCACAGCTTCCGGATTGTACCGTCCGCGAAGTAATGCGCAGTTTGTCGTTAATGTCAACGGCAGAGAGATCAGGGTTATCATGAAACAGCACACGCTTTTTGACTACGCAGGAAAAATAAATCTGCATCTCAATGGTAAGCGAAGATCGGCGAGAATTTAAGGCCTTATCCGCACGCCGGGTCCATTTAACCTCAACCCGTTTATTTCGAATATCAGAAGATTTGGAATAACGATATGGGTTAAGCCATCGATCGATGATCTCCAGCGGATTTTTGATGCTGAAATAACTTTCATGAATATTCATATGTATAGGATAGTGCTTTCTGTCGGAAGTTCCAAAATAAAAATCACAAATAAATACAGAAAGTTATAATATTGTACAAAGTGCCTGTTAAATATTTTAATTTTGAAGCAGTTAGTTATAAGTGCATATCACGTCCTGGCCTCAATTGTCGACATAAAGAAAAATTCCGGGTAGCTGGTGACCACCTGGGCAATAGCAAAAAGTAGAACACCGAGGATCAACAACATCCAGGCAAGACGCCTTCTGCGCCAGCGGAAATCGAATTGTTTTACAATTAAAAACAAGGCGAAGAAGATTCCGCCGATGCTGCGCAAAAAATATAACTCATAGACTGAACCGAGGTAGAGGGCGGCGAGGCCTGCGATAATTGAAAGGGCCTGCAATAACCAGAAATTAAAATGGTAACGTCGGCATATCCATCTGCTCGAGGATAGTAACAGGCCGGTGTAAAATACAAACGAACCCAGGTATTTTATGCCGGATTCAAAATTATCATAATAGGGAATGTTTAATTCAAATATCAAGACAATGACATAGGTCGATAACAGCACGAATGCACCCAATGTGCCCCTGATTATATTGCTACGGCCTCTAAACCTGAAAGAATACACTATCGACGTGAGTATGATACCAAATCCGAGCCAGACGAGTAACAGCGCAATGGTGAAAAAACCGAGTAACTGGGACGGATAAAAAATTGTCGATAGCGCCCAGACCAGAACGATGATAGACATAAGTAACGTAGAGGGTCTTATGGGTAAATAGCGGGTGTGTTTTTTATAAAATTCACCGATTACGCGGCGGTTACGGTAAAATAACAACGTGCAGACCACCGTGAATAAAACGTTGCCGATAAACGCGATATAAGCCTGTGAGGCCTCACTGGAAAACTGGGCGAGATAGATTACCGTTAAGGTGACCAACAACGACAGGAATTCGTAGAACAAAACCGGGATGCTTGTCAGAAATTTAGCTGCAGCGGGAAGCACGACCGAAAAGATAGCGTATAAGATTTTGCCAATGGGTTGCCACAGTTTATAAATAAGCCGTTTAATTTTTTCCAGAATTCGAAGCACAATCTTTTTATACGCAACCAGCACCGAAATTATCCCCAATAGAATTAACAGGCTGGCAATAAACCACATGATGTTGACAAAATTAAATACGCCACTGAAACTGTCCATGATGGATTTTTCCCGACAGCGCTCGTCCTGCATGCACGAGAGCGCCAATTCACGTAATTTTTCCAGTGGCAGCGGTTGCTCCATCTGATTCTGATAGTGATTCAATATAAAGATACGGGCGCCTTCAGCCTGAATTCGGGTCAGAGTTTTGTTGTCGATTTGCTGGTCGATATTGGTAAAAGATTTTTTTATTTCTATTAAGGTTTCAAATTGATCATCATTTAACTGGGCGTAGTCATTGGAGATTTCGGTTTCGGCTGCGAAAACAGGGTTTGCCAGAATAAGTGCGCAGCCTAACAAGAGCAGATACGAAAAAATTATTTTAATATTGAATATTTGCATTGTGATTTCCCCAGGGGTGTTCATGGTGTATCAAAAATAATTTTTGTGCTAAGTCTTTTTGCTATTGTTTAAACGTCCAGCAATGAACAAAGTGTTTTTTTATCCAGGCGTAAATGATTTATTA
>QILH01000201.1 GCA_003233255.1 Gammaproteobacteria bacterium
GATATGCAGGATAGCCGTCGCCAGAATAAAGGCGACAAAAAACCAGTTAGCAACATAGATATGAGGTTGGGTGCGTTTTGCTAACGTGGAAACAAACAGGATGAAATAAATTATCCAGATAACCGCAATAAGAATGTCGATCGGCCAGACCATTTCAGCATATTCACGCGCCTGTGTGAAACCGGCCATGTAACTTATCGCAGCCAGTCCGATCGCCAGCTGCCAACCCCAAAAAGTTATATTCGCCATTAGATCGGAGGTCAATCTTACCTGGCAGGTACGTTGTACAACATAATAAGATGTGGCAAATAAAGCGCTACCGCCAAAACCGAAAATGACCAATGTTGTATGAACCGGACGCAAACGACCAAACGTAATGGCGGGAATGTCGAGGTTAAATACCGGCCAGGTCAGCTCCAGCGCGATATAGACTCCAGCGGCCATACCTAAGATTCCCCAGATAATCGCCATCACCGTAAACTTGCGAATGATGGCGTAGTTATAGGGTTGGGTGGTACTTTGTGAAATTGCACTCATGCTCAGTTGGCCTCAAATTTGGTGAACTAACTGTCGGCCACGCCGGTCGTTTAGTTAAACAGTTAATAAGTATATTCTTATATGATAAAATATATGGTATTTCTGGATCAACAGAAATTTGCGTATATCCAGTAAATCATTATTTAATTTAATGAAAACAAGTGCTTAGAGGTGAAAATAATTTAGCTTGAATAGGGGATATAGTGGTCGATGAGCAGGACAGCAAACAGCAGCATGAGGTAAAGTATTGAAAAACCAAAGGTTTTCATGGCAATGCCATCCTTCAGGCTTCTCTGTAATTTTAGGACGTAAAATAAAAATATACTATCCAGGATGAGCGCGGCAAGTAAATAAAACAGGCCTGTCATCTGTACGAGATATGGGAAGATGGTCACTATTATTAGTATGATTGTATAAAGCAACACATGCAGACGAGTAAAATCGATTCCATGGGTAACGGGCAACATAGGAATATCAACCTTCGCATATTCATCACGTCGATGTATCGCCAATGCCCAGAAATGTGGCGGTGTCCAGGCAAAGATTATAAGAAATAACCACAGGCTGTTTGGATCAATTGTCCCGGTCATGGCCGTCCAGCCTAATACCGGAGGAGCCGCCCCGGCGGCCCCGCCAATGACAATGTTCTGCGGCGTCGCTCTTTTAAGAAACATCGTATAAATAACCGCATAGCCAATCAGTGACAGGAAAGTTAAAACGGCCGTTAGAATATTCACCAGAAACACTAATATCAACATCGCAACAATGCCAATGGCAAAAGCAAAGATCAAGGCATGACGATTCGATAAATTTCCCTGCGGAATGGGTCGTTGCTGTGTACGTTGCATGTCCGCATCCACTTTCTGATCTACGATCTGGTTAATTGCAGCAGCGGAAGCAGAAGCAAGACCTATCCCCAGAATGCCATAAATAAACGCAGCCAAATCAGGCAGGCCAGGAACCGCTAATAGCATGCCGACGATCGCAGTAAAAATAATAAGAGCAACGACTTTGGGTTTACACAGATCATAATAATCACGCCAATCGGTCGACCAACTTATGCTGACACTGTTGTTGGCGATCTCGTTTGTATGATTTTTCATTGGTTTATCGATTTGTTCGACCATCTGCGTAGTTTACCATTTTTCTCAGGTATTAGTTAAGCCGTTAACCTACCTGCGATGCTTTGAGCAGGAATTTCAAATCTTCCATAATACCTAGCGAATCGAAGCCATCCTCATAGAACATCATATAATTTCCTATTGGATCAATCATATAGACGCGTTTTATATCCTCTAAACGTCCTGGCTCAGAACCTTTTAAAATATCGAACAACGGTTTCGCATCGGCATCGTTCGCATACAAATAATTCAGTTTTGGATGCGCCTTATCAAACATTTCATCAAAAGGCTGGTCTTTTAACCTGGCCGTGAGTATCAAATAATAATTAACCCGCAGCCCTTCTGCACCCTGAGCAATCCGCGCATTACGCATCTTAAGTAGATTTAGCTGACAGCTTTCATCACACTCGTTTTCAATTACATAAATATATGACCATTTACGTCTTATATCGTCAAGACCAAAGCTGGCACCGTCTTTTGTTTTAAGCGAGAATTCCGTTAAAGGTTGTGCGGGTGAAATAATCTCACCATGATTTTTCTGGCCACTGGGTATCAGAGATTTATTCTTGTAAACAATGTACGCAAGTAAAATGGGAGCTAAAAATACCGCTACCAGAAGTACCAGGGTCCAACGCGATCGCGTTTGTGGATTTGGATTTGGATTTGGATTTGGATTTGGATTTGGATTTGGATTTGTTTCATTCATACCTTCGGCCTATCTATTTAGTCGTTTCGTATTCACTACTATATATATGATTAATAGTAATCCTGCCATGATAAACCACTGTACGGCATAACTCACATTTTTCTCCGGAGGAGAATTGATAAATGTCCATTCACGTTTTAACTCATCTTCCGGCGTTGGATCCTGCAAAAACATAAATGACGCCACATTTCCAGGAATATCTTCATCCAGTTCAATCGCATCAATCCATCGCACTAGTGCAGGCCAGTCCGTTCCCAGCCGATTTCCGCTGCCCAGACTGGCGACATCTTTTGGATTTAGTTTCGCAATTCCCTTTAACGTAACCTCATCCTCAATTTTCTTAAATATGGGTAAACGGCTACGAGACCCGGTTGCTTTTAGCCAACCGCGATTCACCAGGATGACGTCACTTTGTCCCGAAATCTGCAATGGCACTACAACCTGATAACCTACCTGCCCTTGATAAACTTTATTATCGATATATATCGTGTACTGATTAAGATAATGTCCCGTAACAGAAAGTCTACGGTATTCGAGTGCCGACAAATCTTCAGGAACCGATTCGAGTACATATTCTGGCAGGGCCAGCCGCTCAGTACGTTGTTCAAATATATCTCGTTTTTCCTCAGCCCGGCTTAATTGCCAAAAACCAAGCACAATCAATATCGGTAAGATCAATACAGTGATAATTGATGGAATCCAGTTCGGACTAAATTGATAACTACCGATACGCATATTTTATCCAGATCGTTTATACTTGGAGTCGATTTTATTTGGAGCTAATTATGAAAATCATTATTTTAGTATTGCTGCTTCTGATTGTCATAAGTTTATTCGCTGCATTATTCGCTTTTTTAAAAGATAAAGGCCAATCCAACCGTATGGTAAACGCGCTTTTTGTTCGCGTCGGCTTATCCGTCGCACTCATCATCGTCCTAATTGTTGGACACCAGTTAGGTTATCTGAAAACAAATATGAGCCCTGCCATGGTCGATAAAATTGTTGGCGACAAGCAGGAACAACAAAGACTGGATGCCAGATAAATATAATACGAAAAAAGGCGCCAAACTCGGCGCCTTTTTTAACCTTCTACTTTTATCACTGCTTACAGAACTTATACCCAGTAAACAAAGATAAATAAGCCAACCCAGACAACATCAACAAAGTGCCAGTACCAGGCCGCGGCTTCAAACGCAAAGTGATTTTTCTCCGTAAAATGACCTTTAAGCGAACGCAGTAACATGATGGTCAACATGATTGCGCCAATCGTTACGTGCAGCCCGTGGAATCCGGTTAACATAAAGAAGGTTGTACCGTAACTGCCACTAGTCAGCTTTAGTCCCAAATCATTATAGGCATGCATGTACTCTTCTGCCTGCAAACCAATAAAGGCGAAACCCAGGATAACCGTAATCAGTAACCAGATGTTCAGTTTTGCCCGGTGACCTGCTTTTAACGCATGATGAGCAAAGGTGACCGTTACACTGGAAGTTAATAGCAAAATAGTATTAATCAACGGAAGACCCGTAGCAGGAATAATATCTTTAGGTGTTGGGTAAGCAACAGGATCTGGATTCACCAAAGGATTACCAAAGGATGCCCAACCGCCAGCAAAACCATCCCATAGCAGTTCCTTGGTCATTGCGTTATTGCCTTCTCCTGCCAACCAGGGAATAGATAATTGACGCATATAAAATAACGCTCCAAAGAAAGCGGCGAAGAACATCACTTCTGAGAAAATGAACCACATCATACCCATACGAAATGACGTATCAACCTGTGTGTTATATTTTCCACTTTCGCTTTCACGGATAACCGTACCGAACCAGCCAAATAGCATAAAGATCATGATGAATAATCCAATGTACATTGGAATCAAACTTCCAATCTCGCCATCTGTTGTTGTTGGTAATGCATTTGCGAAACCAAACATGGTTACAAACAAACCTACTGAACCCACTAAAGGCCAGTGACTCGGCTCGGGCAAATAATATTTTGAGTCTGACATGTTTACCCCTCTTCTCTCACTCTAATTTAAAGTTAATTAATTTTATCGTACCTTGCTATCAACGGCTTGCTGTTTGCTGATAACCAGAATCCAGTTTTTGCTCTGCTTTATAGTTAAGATCGATATATCGATAAGTCATGGTTAATACGGGAATACTATCCGGGATAATCGAGTTAACCACAAAGCGTAAAGGCATTTCTTTCTCTTCACCGGGCTGAAGAGTTTGTTGCTTAAAACAAAAACACTCAATCTTGGCCAGGTATTTTTTTGCCAAATTTGGTGTTATATCAGGTATTGCCTGGATCACCATCGGTTTATTACTACGATTCTTAACGTAATAACTGACCTCTTTTACTTCACCAGGATAAAATGTTAATTTGCTCGTTAGTGCACGAAAATCCAGATCAAGCGCATCATTCTCAGTCACTAAAAACTGCATGGTCAGTATTCTCGACTTATCCACACCATTTTTCAATGCACGCTCTGACTCCGCACCTGCATCATACGTACCATCTTCAATGGCCTGATAACTACCATTGATTCCCAGCACATCGCAAAATAGATCATAAAGCGGTATTAGTGCAAAGCCAAAACCAAACATGGCAATAACCACAAAACTGGCACCACCGACAACGCGTTTATGTTTATTGTCAAGATCGCTCATTATTCCTGGTTACCGTGTCGAGGTTAGAATAAACATTAAAAAATAAAATCCTATGGCAATTCCCGCAACAATGGCGACGGTGATGAAAATACCTTTACGTTGTTTTGCTGTTTTAGTCATCATTATAAGAACC
>QILH01000199.1 GCA_003233255.1 Gammaproteobacteria bacterium
CCACTACGCTAAATATCCAGGCAATGGAAACACCAAGGCCAATCAGGGTAAACATATTTAGATTGAGCGTAATCACCGACTGTACTGCACGAACATAGAAAATCCACCCGCCCCACAGAACCACCGGCGTCGCCAGGAACATTTCCAGCCATTGGCGTAAACTGGGATCGATGATTTCAGCCATCGCCACAGGCCAGAACTCTGCCGCCATCGCACTGATTAAAACCGGGAATGCCAGTATGGCGCTAAACCAGAAACGACGAGACATGCGCGGTTCCAGAGCCATTCCACACTTCGGGCAACTTCCGGGTTCATCCTGAACAATTTCCGGGTGCATCGGACAGGTATATTCGGTTTTGGTTTGCAGTACTGGAACACCTTTCGCTTCCAAAGCCATACCGCATTTTGGGCAAGTGCCTGGGCCCTGTTGTTCAACTTCCGGATGCATTGGGCAGGTATAGGTTGCAGATGGATCTTCCTTTACTGGCTCCGCTGTTTTGTCTAGATTAAGGTACTGCTCAGGGTGTTGTTTAAATTTGTCATGGCAACTGTTACTGCAGAAGCGATACATTTCGCCTTCATGCTCGTACTGATTCTCGGCTTCTAGTGTGACACTCATACCGCAGACCGGATCAGTTAACTCATCGACATCATCCTGTTTATCGAGATAGCCTTGTGGATGTAGCTGAAATTTATCGTGGCAGTTGCTGCTGCAAAAACGATAGGTTTCGCCTTTATACCTGTATTGATTCTCAGCATCGATAGTGACGCTCATGCCGCAGACCGGATCAAGTAATTCAGTATTCGTATCTTTTTTTATTGTTGTGACAGGCATGTGCTGCTTCCTTCTCTATAATTAAGCGTTGAATAGTTTACGTAGTTCTTCTTCGTTTGGTTGTCGCCGAAAAACAACTTCGCCATTGACAACCAGATTCGGTGAATGACGTATTGACAGGGATTGGCATAGTTCAGGGGCATCCTCCGCGTAAACAACACGGTGCTCAACACCTATATCATCAAGCTCTTTCGACATATCCGGAGAATGGGTACAGTTTTTTGTTGCAATGATTAAAACATCCATTATCTTTTTCCTGTTTTATCTGTAATATAAATCAAGTCTTCATTTCGCCTTAAGTTCATCGTGAACTCTTCGCTCTGTTTGTCGGATTACGCATTTTTGCTCGTCCCTACCTCGATAAGTGTATCCGTTAAAAACTGATAAGGCGGAATCACAAGGTTCGTGGGGGCTGGTACACGTTTAAAAACGCGCCCGGCCAAATCAAAACGCGAACCATGACAAGGGCAAAAATATCCACCTGGCCACGCTGCGCCAAGATCCTCGGGTGCCAACTCAGGTCGATATGTGGGCACACAACCCAGGTGTGTACATATAGCAATCACCACCAGATATTCAGAATTGATAGCGCGAAATTCATTCTGCGCATAATCAGGTTGTTGTGATACGACATCCGAATCGGGATCAAGCAATAATTTTCGGACGTTTTCCTCTTTGAGTTTTTGCAGAATCGTTTCGTTACGGCGTAATACCCATACCGGCTGGCTACGCCATAGAATAGTAATTTGCTCACCCGCCTGGAGCCGGCTAATATCCACCTGAACAGGAGCACCAGCAGAGCGTGCTGCCATACTTGGGCTCATAGACGCTAAAAAGGGAACCACGATACCGCCTGTTCCAATAACACCCATTGCAGCGGTCGCTGTAATTACAAAACGCCGCCGCTGCATTTGCTCAGCTGTTATATTTAATGTTTCCTCAACCATTTTTTTACCCTCAATTTATTCATGTATAAATGACTCAATAAGAACACATACTGAATCGCCATCGGGCATGCCATCAGGCAGCTGTTTCCACTGTTCTACTGCAATTTCCATTCGTTGCTGTAAATCAAGCATATCATCCAGTCTTTGCCTGTTATCATCAATACGATTTTCTATAATTTCTCGCACCATCGGACAGGGTGATTTACCGGCATTGGCATGTGATAATATGTTTCTAATTTCATTAAGGGTGTACCCCAGCTCTTTCGATTTTCGAATAAAAATTAAACGGGAAATATCATCATCGCCGTATAATTTATATCCATTCTTTTTACTTTTATGAGGTGTGATCAATCGAATCCTCGAATAATAGCGCACAACCTCAGGTTTGACATTTGCCAGCACTGCGACATCGCGTACATTCATTGATTTTCTGCTCATCCTCGTCTCTTTTGTAAAGAAATTTAGTATAGAACTTGCTATCTTTAGGTGATTGTACAACATATGTGTAACACACAAGTCAAGCAAGAAATAGACATATCGGTTTCCATTACTTATGTTTATACCTGTTTAATAAATAGGTGTTTCGTCATACTTTATTTTTATGGCTAAACTATGGGAATATAAAACTTTGGCAAGCATATCTAAATAGAGCTCGCTTAAAGAGAACTTTAGCAGGGAAACACTTACAGGGCATACAGCAGGAGTTTTGCAGTACCGATGAACAAATTTCCTTAATACAATCAATATCCTGTTATAGTTTCAATACTTTAGCTAGAAATACAGCTTAATTTGATCTAAGTTAATGGTTATGCGTTGGATAATCTAACATGACATTCAGATGCAATCTATGCCCGAACTAAATATCACCTTAAAGCAATTACGCGGCATGATTGGGAAGCAGGTTCTCATCGGCACCAGGACGTATCAAATTATAGAAGTATTGGAATTTAGTCACGAACTGGTTTTACAGCATTCACTTGATGAAACAGATATCCAGCCGAATCAACACGGTGATGCGAATCGCCGCGTCCCGACCACAACGACTATTCCTGTTTTGACCGCCGACCGTAACGAATTTCACCCCGCCTTTTTGGCTCTGGATCTAATCAACTAATATTCCCGTTATGAATCTATTGTAACGCGATTACTTCAAGCTTACTTTACCGTTTCATTTGGGTGTTTTTATAAACATCTCTCATTTTTACTTATTAATAGTACGTATAATAGATAATTTAATCTCAATCGTTTAGCTTGACTCGTTTTCTTGCTGCAATTAGATCAGAAGCACTATCAATCCCGGGGCCAGGAACTTCGATGGCTTGCGCAACTTTTATAATATGTCCATTCCATAACGCCCTTAATTGCTCAAGTTTTTCAATTTTCTCTAGCTGACAGGCTGGATACTTAACCAGCTGTTGAATAAACCCAGCACGATAGGCATAGATGCCAATATGACGAAATGTGCTTTGCAGATGTTCCTCAGAGCAGGTTTTTTTTTCATACTCATCCCGAAACCACGGAATCGAGGCACGACTAAAATACATCGCATGGTTATTTTTATTAATAACCACCTTTACGATATTACTATCAAAAATTTCTTCATCCTCAATTAAAGGGGTATACAAGGTTGCCATGTCAGCCTGTTTGTTCTCGATCAGCAGTTTCGCTACCTGCTCTATACAAACCGCAGGCATAAAGGGTTCATCACCTTGCACATTTACGATAATGGTTTCTGGTGATATATTCCGCAGGCTTATTACTTCTGATATGCGCATCGTGCCCGACTCATGCTCTGCACTCGTCAAGCAAACATCAACACCTATGTTGTTCGCTTCATCAACAATGCGTTGGTCGTCGGTCGCGACGACAATCGCTTTAGCCGTTGACTTTTTTACACAAAGAAAAACGCGCTTCAGTAATGTTTTTCCTTCTATATCTTTTAAAATCTTCCCTGGCAGTCGTGTAGATGCATATCGCGCAGGAATAACAACCATAAAGGACACTAAGTTATTTCCTCATCCACATCCAATTCTCTTGCTTCATCTTCAAATAAAACATGTATGCCATCTCGTACCGGGTAGGCAAGCCTGTCGAGTGAACATATTAATTCATTTTTCTCAGACTTATAGACCAGTGGACCCTTGCAGATTGGGCAGGCAAATATATCTAATAATTTCTTATCCATGTTTCTTCTCTAATAAGTTTAATATTTCCAGGCCAAATTCATTTGGCAAAGTTACATTTATAGGTACGTACCACCAGTTTGACTTCGCAAAACGTTGACATTTCACCGCATCCTTCTCGGTCATAAGAACTATCGTATCATCATCCTCTTTAATAGAATCTTCGTGATAAAGATAATGATCAGGGAATGCTTTCGTTTCCAGACGTAACCCTTGTGCGCGTAAAAAGTTAAAAAATCGATCCGGATTGCCGATTCCCGCAACAGCCTTGATCGTGTTTTCCGCTAATTCAGACAATGGCCGAGTTTCCTGTGAATTTAAGTTAACAATATTTAAACCTGTATACGACATAGCATATTCACCTTGAGCAGCCACGCCATTTGTTACCTTGCAATCCACTTCGTCTTTACGCGTTACGCACTCGCGCAAAGGTCCCGCAGGCAAACAATAGCCGTTGCCAAATCGCCGAATCCCATCGATCACCAACACTTCAATGTCTCTTTTTAAACTATAATGTTGCAAGCCATCATCGCTGATAACAATGTCGCAATCAGAATATTTCAATAACGCTTCACCTGCAGCAACCCGATCAGGCCCCACCGCCATCGGGCAATTTGTGCGACGAGAAATAACAACTGCTTCGTCACCAACAATATAAGGATCGGCATCAGGGCGAACCTGTTGTGGCCAACTATTCGCTTTTCCGTTGTATCCCCGACTTAGTATCCCCGGCTTGTATCCAAGCTCTTTCAGATAATTTGCCAACCAGATGACTAGCGGTGTTTTACCCGTACCGCCGACGGTGAGATTGCCAATGATTATGGTAGGAACAGATAATTTGGTCGCCTTAGCAAAACCTATGCGATAAAAATAACGACGTATTATACTTATAAAAATGAATAGCCAGGATAAGGGTCGTAACAATAAGGTCAAACCTGACTTGTCATACCAGGATTGCTGCAATTGATGACTTATCTTTTGTTTAATGCCTAAGTTCATTTGATTGTATCTGCGACATCTGCAAACTGCAGCTTATAAAGTTTTTCATACGTCCCGCTTTTTTCTAATAATTCGGTGTGTTTTCCTGTTTCAATAATTCGCCCATCATCTAATACGACAATTTTGTCGACACGCTCAATGGTGGAAAGTCTATGCGCAATGACCAGGGTTGTCCTGTCTTTCATTACCTCTCTTAATGCTGCCTGGATATAACGTTCCGATTCTGTATCTAATGCCGATGTAGCTTCATCTAAGATCAAAATCGGCGCATCTTTAAGTATAGCTCGGGCAATGGCAATCCTTTGGCGCTGTCCACCGGAAAAACGAACACCATTTTCGCCCACCAGT
>QILH01000210.1 GCA_003233255.1 Gammaproteobacteria bacterium
AAAAAGAAACCGATCACGTTCGCCGACTGTTAAGTTATTGGCATTTTTGCGTATACGCACCATTAATGCCTTGCGTCCGATCTGGGTTCCACCGGCCGTGTCCTGATGGGCTTCAATAATGGCATCCTTGTCATTAATACTTGGTGTACCAAATTCACCTGCAATCGCAAACTGAACCCAGCTTCCATCGGCGGGCAAGGTCAAGGCCAGGTTAGCGGCTGTGGCCGTCGTATTCACCGGCCACGGACTTTGATTAGCGGCAAAACGAATATTGCCACCAATGTTCGGCGCATCATTCGTTAAGACTACATTAACATCAGAACCCATTGGTGTTGCCAGGCGTGCCAGAGCAAAAGTCGGTGCCCAGGTAATATAGTCATCGGTTGGATTATCGATAAGGCTGATCGCCGCGGTTGTTTCATTAATCCGTATTTCCACCTCCGGTGATGCCATGCGCAAGGTGACGGGTTTACAGGGTGCATAGGGCGAAGGTGGCCATAATGAATCTCCAGATGGAATAGCTGTTCCTGTATTCACAACGTTATTTACCGTCGGCGTGCCAGCGGGATCTTCTACGACCATATTACTTAATACTTCATCACTGGCATTTAACATTTCCAGTAATACATTTGTATTGGCCGGTAAACGATATGCGGCATTTAACGCATCATTCATTACAAAGGTGGGAACCTGTCCAAAGGGTGTGCCTCCTGAGTGGTATCGAATGCGAAGTTTGTTGCCTGTTGGCAAAGAGGCATCCACCGTAATCGCCAGGCACGCCGCATTGTCAAACTTGGCTATATCGGTATTGATAGTTGATAAATGATTAACTGTACCCGTATATGAATTTGTACTGGCGTCAAAACTCGCTTGTCCTGCTTTTTTCCAATAACCATCGTTTACATCGTAGTACCAGAATGGGGGCGATGGTGCTTTATCAACATGCGCACTCATCGTCGGGAGCACAGGTAAGGCTAACTGACCTGATACACCGTTCTTTAATTGATACTTTACCTTCGATACCGGATCAGTAAACTCAATATACACAGCCCCATACGAAACAAGGAAACCTTCTCGTCCGTCATCTGAACGAACCGCCCAATCACCTGGCCCTTCACCATTCGTTAAATCCAATGTTGCAATGGCTGCACGTAATGAGCCGGTTGGGGGATTGCCCTGTGGATCAACAAGGGCATTGGCCGGCAAACTAAACGTTGCACCTTGCAGCCCTCTGCGATCTAATTCTGGTCGAGTATCCGTTATGCTTACGGGTGTGGTGGGGTCAATCTCAAATATTTGCGCCTTGACCAAAGTCCAAACCTTAGCGCTTAAGGCTTGACGTGTAACATGTACAAAATCTGCATAATCCGTATGTGTGATCGATAAAATATAGGTTTCTTCTGCGGCTAATTTCAGCCTGAAACTACCGTCATTTATAGTCCTGACTTTTTCTCCATTCACTAAAACCTGTGCATTGGAAACAGGTTGGCCTATCTGGGTAACCACCCAACCAGAGAATTCAACCTGTTTAGGCCATAAGTAATCACAGCCTGTCAATGTGAGTAGAAAAAATAGACCCACAAAATTTCGTGTATTCTTATAACGTACCAACAAGCATCGAAAAGTATTAAAACGATATTGTTGAAGCATAACCCGCCTCCAGTTTGTTAAATCTAGATCCTGCCGACTCTAATACCAATATCATCAGTAACAATATTGAATTACAAATTATTAGCATACAGCCACTAAACAAAATAATATCAATAGATGATAGACCAGATATTAGAAAATATTTTTCTTGAATATATTGAAGAAAAGAATACTAGATAGCTCTTACCTGAACCAGGTAAAACACTTACACCAGACTTACAGATTGAGCGGAATCAATCGAAATACAGAACATAGGAATTATATCTGGACTAACCCTTTAGTTTCGTAATGTGATCGACCTAAACTAAGCCAAATCACACATGATAAAACCATTAAAAATTACAACCATACGCATGGCAACAATAATTAACCCGTCATCATGAGTAGATGATCAGATCAACCAACATTTTTTTAGTCTTTTGAGGCCGATAAATCTACGACATCACCAGGATCATCTGGTTTGGTATCGTCTGGAATCCCCTCATCCACATCTTGCTCATCGTTCTTAACTATGTTGTTATCAATCTTTTGCTTGAGCATTGTCAGTTCGTTTTCGATGTGCTTGACACCCTCTTTTTTGGCACCACCGCCTGAATACATTTGAGTATATTCTTTAAGCATGTTTTCCATTGATAACATTGCTTCATCCAGATCTTTTTGCACCTTGTCTCTTTCCGCAATAACTTGCTTAATAGTAGAACGGAGCTGAGCCTCAGCCTTTGGATTATCGCCCCGTTCAATAATTTCCACATTCTCTGCTGATACGATTAATTTTCGATAAGAACCGGCCATATTTTCAACGTCTTTTTGCAAGCTACCCAAACTATCACGATCATGACCCAGGAAAAGTTTTAACGCACGGCTATAAATTTGATTTTCACAGATTAACATCGCTGCTGCCGTTTTTTCAGCGATATTTTCATCCATCTCATGGACTTTTTTAAGTACGTCAGCTAACTCATCCTTGCGACCGCCTTCATTACCTTTTAATTTACCAACAAACTGTTTGGCCAGAGCATTATCCTTATTTTTACGTACGACTAGATAAACCAGCGCGACGATAGCAATAACAAAAAGTACAGCTCCTAGTTGGGAGAAAACGACTAGTAAGCCGGTGAAATATTCACTCATGTTGTTAACTCTTCTTCTACGGCATCTTGTGCCTGAGTCTGACGTTTTTTCCATTTTCTATACGCGAACCAGCCACCACCAATAAGTAATGCATTTATACCCACCACCAGCCCAATTACGATAGCCCAGTTAAATTCTTCGGCATCGTCCGCCACAATATCTTTATTTTCGTGTTCAGATTTTTCGTCATGATGTTCTTCTTTCGGCTTTTCTTTTTTAGTTTTAACAGGTTTCGATTTTTCTCTGGGCGTAATTTTTAATGCCAGTGATTGTGACTTGTCCGTCACCGAAAGTATTTGTTCAAATTCCATCTTTACCGGCGCATCTGAATAACGGGTTCCCGCTAAGGTAAGCTTGAATTTTTTATTTGCATACTTCTTCGGTACTTCGACCGACCAGGCCAGATCATCGGTTTGTTTAACCGCAACCGTGGTAGCATCAGGCAGACTTATCTGCATAGAAATGGAATCAGGACGAATTAGCCCAACGTGAGGCGTTATGTCTATGATAAACGGCTTATCATCTGCAGACTGACTGATTTTTATGTTCGCAGGGCTATCGTAGACCTGTAATGTGTGTCGAATAGCTCGCTTAAATGTTAGACTCTTCGCTCGAATCGATAATTCATAGTCACCCGCAGCTTCGGGTGAATCGAATTTTGCGCTATACACACCATCCGATTTAATAACATCTGGACTACTTCCCGTATCAAGCAATTCAATGCTATGCACATGATCCTGTTTATCAACTCGTTTCATTTCAAAATTTGTTTTCGAAAGAAGATTTTTGTTGGTAACTATCTTGCCTTCTTCTAATAATCTCGCACGCACATTAAATTCATCACCCAGCATGATGGAGTTTGGCAATTTATCCACCTTCATGCGCAAGTTTGTGACAATCATAACTCGATTATCGGGATCAATCCTGGCTTCTAATGTCCATTCCCCCGCGGCAGGACCTTTGACGGTTATCAAATCATAGCCAGTATCATGATGCCAATTCACCACCTGAGGATGTTTCTCCGCAGACCACAGTTGACCATCGGGTAATTTTAATTTGGTTGCCGGTGAGCCTTTGGCCAGAAAAATTAACACCGTAATATCGCTAACATGCTTATCTACTGTGAATTTATTTTTTTCAATTGGCAGGGTATCGGGTTTAACCGATTTTTCAAAGATCTTAAAAAAAATACGTTGCAGTTCTTCTGCTTTATCTACCTGAACAAACGAACCCTTTGTTGATCCTGACAAAGCATTTAATAAGTCTTCGTCCGTATTTTTTGATAATGCGATGGCATGTATCGTCGCATCGGCTGATTCTAACCTCGGTAAGATCTCATGTAATAATCTGCGTCTTGATTGCGCATTGAGACGCGCATCTTTATCGATATCCACCACACCATCGGTCAATAAAATCAGATGTCGATCATAGCGAGGGTCGGGGGACGTCCAGTCCGCAGTAGCTCGTTTAACGGCTGCTTCGATATTAGTAAATAAACCCCGAGAATGTATCTTGTTTGCCTCAAGCATCGCCTTTTGTTTCCATGTCTTATTAACCTTGCCTAACTTGACTTGCATGTTAACGTAACGACCAAAAGTCCAGATACCGCTTGTGGTGTTCTCAGGCATGAGGCCAACCAACAATTTAATCGCCGGGCTACGAAGATTATGCGGATCATTTTTCTTCATACTACCCGAGACGTCGATTAACACCCGAACATCACTAACGGTCTCAGCTCGAACAGTGAAAGCGATAAAAAGACAAAGCAGTATTACCCACAGACGGGCAAACATCCTCGACCCGTGATCTGGGGACAAACTCGATATTCCGCACACCACGCTGTGGCGCGTCATTTTCCACAATTTCATATTAATATTAGCGGAAAAAGTCGCAAAAGCATTAGCTTAGCGGCAGTAGTGGAGAGTTATAAGTAAGCTTATGTGCCTAAATTACCAATTTGGGCAGATGCAGAACCACCTGAGCGAGAATTATGCGATTAAAACCGAAATTAATGAGGCCACACTTAACAGGATCAAGAGGACAATAATGGTTAATGGCAGGTTCTGGAATGTGAAGAATCTTTTCATGATATTCGTACCTCAAATCTATATAAGTTAATTCTAATTTACTTATCCTTATTCTGCAAGGGGTTATCAACCTGAGTGGGTTCATCGTCATCCATTAAAATCCGATGCGCAGGTCCTTCCAGATCATCAAACTGACCACTGCGTACGGCCCACATAAAGGCCCAGATCGCGATGCCCAATAACACCAGGCCCAGCGGTATTAACAGGTACAATATATTCATCGGTCTTGACTCACCATCACTTTATCTCCTCGGTTTT
>QILH01000167.1 GCA_003233255.1 Gammaproteobacteria bacterium
CGGTGCCATCGCAATCGGCGGGCCGGGGGCTATTTTCTGGATGTGGATTACCGCCTTTGTCGGTATGGCAACGAAATACGCCGAAGCAGTGTTGGCCGTAAAATACCGGGAGGTGGATGAGGCGGGTAATCATCAGGGCGGACCAATGTACTATATAAAGAATGGGCTGGGTAAAAACTGGGGCTGGCTTGCCTTTGCCTTTTCGATGTTCGGGGCGCTGGCCGCCTTTGGTATTGGTAATGGCGTTCAGGCCAATGCGGTTGCCAATGCATTAAACAACGGTTTTGATATCCCCAACTGGATCTCCGCGATTGTGTTAGCCGTCCTCACCGCTCTGGTGCTAATCGGTGGCATCAATCGTATCGGCCACATCGCAGGAAAACTGGTCCCCATCATGACGGTATTCTATGTCGGCGGTGCCTTGATCATTATCGGCATGAACCTGAGCAGTGTGCCCGATGCCCTGTGGTTGATCGTCAAAGAAGCCTTTTCACCCACGGCGGTGGTGGGTGGCACCGTTGGCGCCGCCATTATGCTGGCCATTCAAACCGGAGTCGCCCGAGGTGTGTTTTCCAACGAGGCCGGTCTGGGTACAGCGCCGATCGCACACGCCGCCGCGAAAACAAAGGATCCAGTAAAACAGGGCAGCATTGCCATGTTAAGTCCGTTTATCGACACGATCATCATTTGTTCAATGACCGCCATCGTAATCATCCTGATGAATGGCTGGCTGCAGGTAGATGCCGAGACCGGTAATAAAATATCCGCCGCCAGCATGACCTCGTATTCTTTCGCGCAGGGGCTACCGGTTTTCGGTAAATACATCGTAACTCTGGGACTCGCTTTTTTTGCCTTTACCACCATTTTAGGCTGGAGCTTTTACGGTGAACGCTGTGCCGAGTATATATTTGGCATTCGCATTATACCGATCTATCGAGTGCTATGGATTGTGGTTGTATTCATTGGACCGATGATCGAATTAAAAATGATCTGGCTCATCGCCGGAATATTAAATGGCCTGATGGCCATTCCCAACCTGATTGGCTTGTTATTGTTGAGTCCGATCGTATTCAAGATTACTCGTGAATATTATGCTAAATAATATCAATAGAAAAAAAATATGAACATCAAATTATCCGCTATCCAGCAACAGGTTGCACAGGCATTAGAAGAAGACATCGGTCACGGCGATGTCACCGCTAACTTACTCGCCGCCGAGCAAACCTCCAGCGCCAACGTGATCACCCGCGAGCCCGGCGTATTATGTGGAACGCAATGGTTTGATCAGTGTTTTTTGCAGGTCGATAAAACGGTAAAAATCAACTGGCAGGCTCAGGACGGCGATGCCATCAGCGCAAACCAAACTCTATGTACGATTGATGGCCCTACCCGTGCCTTGTTAACGTCTGAACGCAGCGCGCTAAATTTTTTGCAAACCTTATCCGCCACCGCCAGTATCACCCGACTCTATGTCGATGCGCTGGCTAATACCCCTGTAGAAATTTTAGATACGCGTAAAACCATTCCAGGGTTACGCAAGGCCCAAAAGTACGCCGTATTTTGTGGCGGTGGTACGAATCACCGCATCGGCCTGTACGATATGATCCTGATCAAAGAGAATCATATCGCCAGCTGTGGTTCAATCACGACGGCGCTCACGCAAGCCCGACAAAATAGTCAGGGTTGTGAAATCGAGATCGAAGTCGAATCGATAGAACAGCTTGAACAGGCCCTCGCTGCAGGCGCGCCGAGAATATTACTGGATAATTTTACACATGACGATCTTGTTAAAGCCGTCGCGCTCAATCAACAACGCGCCAAACTGGAAGTCTCTGGAAATATAACCCTGGAAAATATAAACGAAGTCGCGATGACCGGAATTGATTATATATCCAGTGGCGCAATCACAAAAAATATCCAGGCACTGGATTTATCGATGAAGATACTCTCTTAGCCTAAATTAAAAATTAGCCTTGCCCTTACATACCTGGCGCCGACAACTCAAATACCATAAACTCCTGTTTGCTCAACATGACGTTACCCAGTCGAGCCGGTATGGTCTTATTATTTTCGCGTAATAATTTAAACGGAATGCCTGAAACAAAATCATAATCGTGTCGGGATATCAAACACCATTTACCTTCCATATTCTGGAAGATGATCACACCTGAACCCGCGCTACCTGTTTGTTGATTATCCTGTAGCAACGCCGACTCCGCGTGATTAGAAAAGCGCACGATGGCCACTTCAACCTGCTGATCGCTTGGACGATTAATACGTGAAACATAACCCAGCATCGGGCGCTTGACATCATCATTCGGATTAAACGCAACAAGTTGCCCTATCTGAATGGGGTTGGTGTTGGCGCTTTCACGGGTTAGCACCAGAATTCCACCGCTACTAAAATTGACGATTTCCCATTTGGTATTTGCTCGGGTTTTTAAATCATCGGAAAGTCCAGCCGCCCCCCCCGCCAGCGTATCGCTAAAGGCGCGGGTTTTAGTTAATCGTTTAACCTCATCCGTCGCCATATCCATCAACAAATTAAACGTTTGCCGGTAGCCAAAAAATAATTTTAAACTCTCATGTCCAAATGCCGCATGCCGCTTTTGCTTTCGCTCGCGCGGGCGTAGACCAAACAACATGGTCTCCAACAGCGGGAAACGTTCTATTGCTTCTAGATCAAATAAAGGCTGGCTTAATTTATCTTCATCAAACTGATCGATAAATTTCATCTTGGCCAGTTCCTCATAATCCAGAATTAAACGATTGTATAAATTCGAATATTCAAACTTTATACAGGGTTCAACAAGATGATTTTCACGTTGAAACAAGGGTGGGCCTTTATGATCGATATTCGTAATCAACCAGCCGGGCTCAAGCTCGGACTTATCATCAGTATGTATGGTAATCGCATCGGTAATATTGTCGAGATAGGCATCCGCCGAATGAAACAGACGTGTCGACCAACCTGGCGCATCCAGCAAACCAAACAGTTGAATCGAGAGATATAATTTTTTAGCACTGGCGCTGGCATTCTGTTTTTTTATTGAGGCTTTTTTTGCCCAGGTGCCGATATAACCCAACAGTTCTTTTGGCTCATCGACATCGCCGTGTACCAGCAGCGAAAAAAAGACCCGGTTGATATCCTGCCAGGCCGCCGGAGGGAGCTTTTGATGGCGCAAGGCACGAAAGCGTTGCTCAATACGTAATAATTCCAGTATCTGCACCCCCATATCAATGCACTTACGCCGATTTCGGCGGTAGCTCAATGACTTGGATGAATAAATTTCTTTGAAATAATGCTTACAGGCAATCGCCGCCTGCTCAGTGATATCGATACAGGCGAGGATAACTTCACGGCGTTCCTTGCTTTCAGGTAAAGACAGGACATTGGTTTGATATTTCTGGTAATGCTTAAACATGGTGGCATACACCGACACCATGATGGCATTCACCAACGTAATCCGCTTCTCGTTTTTAATATTGTAGCGATTAATCAGTGCCAGCTGGTTGGCGGCCTCCTGCAATTGCTTTACCACCACACGTTTCAGACCATCGATCCTGGCGATCACCATTTCTTTGTCGGCCAGCCCTTTTGGCGGACTTTTGAATGCCGATGGCAAATTTGCAAACTGCCCGAAGGTCTTGCTGCCCCTTTTAATCTTCACTTTTGCAGTTGCCGTCATTTTTTTTATATCCGTTAAATAATTACGTCAGGCTAATACGACATGCGACTAAATCATGTTTTACCAATAAGATCAACTTCTTAGCCCAAAGCAGCGCTTGCAGGTCACGACTTCAATGCCGGCAAGCCGTTTTTATCCCCATTTTGGCAAGTTTCATCGATCTGTATACCGTCTTAACCTATATGGCTATTTATTAAGCACCAACGCTCCCCGCTCCCTATTACACTATAGATAACTGTACAGATTTCGGAGCACCATACCGCAAATAGTGCTTATTTTTAGTGGTGTAATGCATAAAAATTCATATCAGCACCAAATATAGGGGCAAACATGCTTATAATGAAAACTCAGTGACGTCCAAAATAGTAACCGATTGTTATTGTTGATAATTTTATAATTCCCCGGGACGATCCAGGCACATTTCACTTGCTCATGAGGCGGTATCTTAGTATGCTTAAGCGCATCGAGTAAGGTTGAATGCATTGTCAACATATAAAAAATCTGCCGATCTGGTTGAGCAAGTAGTGGATGGAGAACTGGTCGTATTAGATCAGGACTCAGGTCAGATCCATCAATTCAATGCAACCGCCAGTGAAATATGGATGTGTATTGATGGTAAAACGGCAACCGATGAAATAATTTCGCGCATTGCCGAACACTTTAGCATCGAACTCGAGGTCGCGAAAAAAGATGTTGAATCAACACTACAACAGTTGCATGAACAAAATTTAATTGAAACGTAAACAATAGATTACATGGAAATATCAGGAGCCCCCCATGAGCAAGAAACAAACAAACACAGACGTATCTGAATCTCGCCGTAAATTTATTAAAACTGCGGCCTACGCAACCCCAGTCGTACTAACTATGGCGGTTGCTCCAGGTGTGCATGCCATAGGTTCACAAAGAAGCACCGCACCGATTACTGGCAATGCTACAACTAGAACGCCTGCCAAGTGGAACGACGAATAAGTGGGATGATGGATCTTAATTTGTACGGTCTAACCGGCTGACAAATTCGTTCAAAAGGCTATCTGCTAAAACAGATAGCCTTTTTTAATACCGACACACTCTTACCATACAAGCTACGTACACTTCATCATGTTGCAATTACACGTCGCGAATATTGCGATCAACATCTCCGCAGACCAGCACACTTTAGCGATGCTAACTAAAAATTACTCTGGGCTCATGCAGTCGACATCAGCACCGTGCATACTTAATTATAGTACTGCATACAACCCGGACACCCAGCTCTATCAAATCACTCACTCTGATAACGCCACAAACCAGTACGATAATGCCGCGGATTTTATCTACTTTTTTGAAAAAGATTTAACCGTAGAATTACAAAAGCTTAGACCCGAGTTATTTTTTTTACACTCCGCCGCACTAAAGTTCAACGACAAAACCATTTTAATCATTGGTCATTC
>QILH01000204.1 GCA_003233255.1 Gammaproteobacteria bacterium
TCATATCATAACTATATATAAATATTTACTTATGTAAATTAAAATATATGTCGATAATCCTTATATATTCTGCTTATTTCGAATACCGGGTTAAAAATCCGCTGTAAAGGCCAGATTGAATCAGAATATAGACCAACAACGAATCTTGCGGATAAATATGTTCAAATATTAAACAACCTTAAACATAAACAGCCTGCGGAAATAGACATATATAGTATACAAAATTCTCCTTGGCCGATTTGCTCCGTAAATCAGCAACTTATAACATAAGGTTTTACTTATGATTTGTATCACTATTATTGAATTTACTTTATGGGAGATCTAACTATACTTCTCACACCTCGGAAATACGGCCGTCGGCTTTAGAACCGAACCAATTTCATCAACCTTTAGAAGGAGCCCACAATGGCTAAAGGATATAACGCAGGTGTAAAAGAGTACCGTGAAACGTACTGGATGCCTGAATACACGCCACTGGATACAGATCTGCTGGCCTGTTTCAAAATCACGCCACAAGAAGGTGTGCCTCGTGAAGAAGTAGCGGCTGCGGTTGCTGCAGAATCTTCAACCGGTACCTGGACTACGGTCTGGACTGACTTGTTGACCGACCTGGATCACTACAAAGGCCGTGCCTATGCAATCGAAGACGTACCAGGTGATGACACCTGTTTCTACGCCTTTGTTGCTTACCCCATTGACCTGTTCGAAGAAGGTTCAGTGGTCAACGTACTAACCTCGTTAGTCGGTAACGTATTTGGCTTTAAGGCACTGCGTGCACTTCGTTTAGAAGATATACGCTTCCCAATTGCCTACGTATTGACCTGTAATGGACCACCACAGGGTATTCAGGTAGAACGCGATATCCTGAACAAATACGGTCGTCCACTATTGGGCTGTACCATTAAACCTAAATTAGGTTTATCGGCGAAAAACTACGGTCGTGCCTGTTACGAAGGTTTACGCGGTGGTCTGGATTTCACCAAAGATGATGAAAACGTTAACTCACAGCCATTCATGCGCTGGAGACATCGTTTTGACTTCGTGATGGAAGCCATTCATAAAGCCGAAGCTGAAACCGGCGAACGTAAAGGTCACTACCTGAACGTAACCGCGCCGACTACTGACGAAGCAATGAAACGTGCCGAGTATGCCAAAGAAATTGGTGCTCCGATCATCATGCACGATTACCTGACCGGTGGTTTATCGACAAACACGCAATTAGCACAATGGTGTCAGGACAACGGTATGTTGTTACACATTCACCGTGCCATGCATGCGGTACTCGATCGTAACCCACACCACGGTATCCACTTCCGCGTATTAGCCAAAGTACTTCGTTTGTCTGGTGGTGATCACCTGCACTCCGGTACGGTTGTGGGCAAACTGGAAGGCGACCGCGACGCGACTCTGGGCTGGATCGATCTTATGCGCGATTCATTCATTAAAGAAGACCGTTCGCGCGGTATTTTCTTTGACCAGGACTGGGGCTCTATGCCTGGCGTGATGCCTGTTGCATCGGGTGGTATCCACGTATGGCACATGCCTGCGCTGGTTAACATCTTCGGCGACGACTCTTGCCTGCAGTTCGGTGGCGGTACATTAGGTCACCCATGGGGCAACGCTGCGGGTGCAGCGGCTAACCGTGTTGCCGTTGAAGCCTGTGTTGAAGCACGTAATATGGGTGTTGAGCTTGAGAAAGAAGGTAAAGATATTCTTACTAAAGCGGCTGCACATAGCCCAGAGCTCAAGATCGCAATGGAAACCTGGAAAGAAATCAAATTCGAATTTGATACGGTTGATAAAATCGACGTCGCGCATAAATAAGCGACTAGATGATTCAATATCGGCAAGGTGCCGACAACTAACATCCGCACCTTGCCGTTCAATCAAATATATGAATTTTAAAATATTTTGGAGTAATTCAAATGAGTAATGTACAAGATTACAATTCTAGTCTGAGTGATGCTGCTCAGAGCCGTAAGTTTGAAACTTTTTCATACCTGCCTGCTTTGAGCAAAGAGTCTACTCGCGCTCAAATTCAATACATCGTTGATAAAGGCTGGAACCCGGGCATCGAACACACTGAACCAGAAAATGCGATCAGCAACTACTGGTATATGTGGAAATTGCCTATGTTTGGTGAAACCGATGTCGATGCGATTTTGGCTGAAGTTGAAAACTGCCACAAAGCCCATCCTAACAACCACGTACGTCTGTTAGGTTTTGATAATTTTGCTCAGTCTGCTGGCGCTGCAATGGTCATTCATCGCGGCACTTCAGTTTAAAACTAATAGAATTGTCACCCTGAATTAAGCCCCTGTCCAAAGCAATAAGGGCAGGGGCTTTTCTTTTGGCCAGTGTATTGTATTCTTAGCATATAATAGCAAATTAGGATTATATCAAAAATGACAAAACCAAATATCTATGTTGGCCTCAATAACGAAATTAATGGCGGCATGACCACCATTGGTAAGCTGATACGCGATGCCTGGGTGTTTGGGCTGATCCCTGAGACTGAAACCTGTGAAGGCTGGAACCTGGCCGGGATTGACGCATTATTAGATAAGGTCAATGCCGAGTGGGATAAATATGGCTGTTTAGTCAGTCATCTACCAGAAGAGTTACTACAACGTCACCAAAAAATACACGATGCCGCAATCGACAAAGCACGCGCGGCCGGTTGGTCAGGTGAAGTTGAAACTGATGATGAGAAATAAGTTTAGTCGCTAAATAAATCAGGCTAAAAATGAGTTTAGCCGGGATATATAATCTTAAATACTTTTGATGAAGGTGTGTTATGTCTAAAAAAGATACAGCCGTAGATCCAAAACAATACATCGTTAAAACCGAACCCTATTATGAGCCGGTTGGTGATGAAATAGAACTTTATGAAGCCGCGTATAACGCTCGCATGCCGATGATGCTAAAAGGGCCGACCGGGTGCGGAAAATCGCGCTTTGTTGAATACATGGCGTATAAATTAAAACGCCCATTGATTACGGTTGCCTGTAACGAAGACATGACCGCCTCTGATTTAGTTGGTCGCTTCCTGTTAGATGCCGACGGAACCAAATGGCAGGATGGGCCACTGACAACGGCGGCACGTATCGGTGCCATATGTTACCTTGATGAGGTTGTAGAAGCACGTCAGGATACAACGGTCGTAATCCATCCGTTGACGGATCACCGACGTTCATTACCGTTAGATAAAAAAGGCGAGTTGATTGAAGCCCATCCCGATTTTCAACTGGTCATTTCGTACAACCCTGGATATCAAAGTCTGATGAAAGATCTAAAACAATCGACCAAACAGCGTTTTGGTGGTTTAGATTTTGATTATCCAGAGGAAAAAATAGAAGTTGCCATTGTTGCAAAAGAATCCGGTGTTGATGAAGATACAGCAGGCAAACTGGTACAGATTGCCCACCGAGCCCGCAACCTTAAAGGTCATGGTCTGGATGAAGGTATTTCAACTCGCTTGCTTGTTTATGCAGGTCAATTGATTCACAAAGGCGTCGAACCGATCGCCGCCTGCAACATGACCATGGTCACTCCGTTAACGGATGATCCGGATATGCGAGAAACCCTGTCCGCGGCCGTCAGTACTTTTTTTGTTAGTTAATATCTTCAATGGGATCCGACTCGATTGAACCTGAAAATAACGTGTGAACGCATAAATTCATGAATCAATCGAGTCGGATCCTATTGAACATTAACAAGCTCCGCGAGGATATCGTTTTTAGCGAAACGCTATGTGGTCAGCCACTAAGCTTTCATACCACCTGGGGATTATTTTCACCCAGAGAAATCGATGAGGGTAGCCGATTGCTACTAAACCTTATCGAAGTTAGCCCAGACGCAGATTGCCTCGACCTGGGATGTGGATATGGTGTTATTGGATTAACCCTTGCAAGTTTAGCGAAAAATGGCACGACAGCCCTGGTCGACAAAGATTTTGTTGCTATTGAATACGCACAAAAAAATGCGGCGTTAAATAAAATTCAGAATGTTGATATTTTATTAAGCAATGGATTGCAACAGGTAAACAGCAAAAAATTTGATATTGTGGCATCTAATATCCCTGCCAAGGTTGGCAATGAGTTGATGAGCCTGTTTTTTAACGATGCTTACCAACAGTTGAATCCAGGCGGTAAAGTATATGTAGTAACCATCAATGGTTTGCGACATTATATAAAACGAACTTTTACAGAGATTTTTGGTAATTATAAAAAATTGAAACAGAGTACGCGTTATACCGTTTCAATGGCCTCTAAATCTAAATAAATGAGCTTAGTGATTTATTATGAGTATTAGCCTTAAAGATTACGAAGAAGAAATCAAAGACCTCGCCCCTGAAGTACGATCTGTACTCGAGAGCAGTTTTTTAGACGCATCACGTGTGATGTCACCAGCGGGGCTTGAAACCTATCTGGAAGGCGGCAAGTCGTTATGCAACCTGGGGCGAGGAACCGACGTCGTCATTTCTTACCTGCAAGAAATCCCGCAGGTTGTAAAGGAGTGCGGCGAAGACGTCATTCAGGACAGTATCAACGCGGCATTAAAGCTTTCTTCAATGACCTCTGGTGAAGTTGTATCTCTACTGTTTAGCAGTTTACCAACCGCTGCTCGTCGTCTAGGTGATGCAGAACTATTACGCGGTTACCTGACTCTCATTCACCAAACTGCGTCAACGGCCTCACGGGGTTTACGCCCAATGTTAAGTCACATCGATGAACTACTCTCAAAGTTAACCTTGAGTGGTTTACGCCGCTGGACACAATTTGGAACCCAGGCCTATCGCCGGGACTATGCGAACTTAACCGCCTACTTTAACCTTGAATCTCAGGACAGTCTGGCCGTATTACAAAGAGAACGCCGTGGTGTTTTATTTATAGATACTCAGCGTAAGTTAAACTTTTATTTGCGTGCCTTATGGGGCCGTGATTTTTTCCTGCGACCGACCGGGGCCGATTACACAGACTTCAGACCGTACATTAATAATTTAATATTTCATATGCCAGATGCAGTCGATGATATTGGTCAGGGCGATGATAAAATTACTGGACTGGAATTATATCGAGCCACTGCGGCCCACATGGCATCA
>QILH01000128.1 GCA_003233255.1 Gammaproteobacteria bacterium
CACTTCCGCTGGCCTGATGTATTTCTGGCTAAGCCTGACCTTCGCTTTATTGGCGCCCCATGCCCTGGCAGAAGAGCCCAAAACCGATGAACAACCCGCCAGCCAGGGCACCGTGACCACTCTAGATACGCAGATTCAGGATCTAAAAAAAGAAGTGCTCGACCTCAATCGTGATCTGTTTCTACTTGAAGAAGATTTATTATTCCCCGCCAACACCCAGTTCACGGTCTTCGTTTCGATGGACATTGGAATGACCTTTGATCTGGACGCCGTGCAGCTTCGGCTCGATGATCAAATAGTCGGCAACCACCTGTACACAGAACGTGAACTCAAGGCGCTAAAACGAGGCGGCGTTCATCGATTCTATACCGGCAATTTAACCTCCGGCGAACATGAACTCATTGCCTACTTTGTCGGTAAAGGTCCCAAAGACCGTGACTACAAACGCGCCACAACATTAAAGGTCACAAAAGGCACCGAACCCCAGTTCGTTGAATTAAAAATCAGTGATAGTGAAGCCAAACACCAACCTGAATTTAAAGCCAAGGTCTGGGAAGCAGAATAAACCGAATAAGAAATCAGTATGAAGCAACGCACGTTCCTATCTCTGCTCTTTAGTCTGCTCAGTTTTACTTGCCTGAGTACGCCCGGCTATGCAGAAGAAAAAAAGGAAACCCTGCAGGCCACCGAGATCTATGACCTGCGCTATGGCGAGACCTTATTTAATTATTTCCAGCAAAAATATTTTTCGGCCATTACTAACTTAATGGTTGCCAATGTACGCGATCCGATTCAGGTTCAGGGCGAAGATCCAAATTTATTACTAGGCGGTTTATACCTCGCCTATGGTATGCATAACGATGCCAGTGTCCTGTTTCAGGAATTACTCTCCAGTGAATCACTACCCACCACACATGATAAGGCCTGGTACTACATTGCAAAATTACGCTATTTAAAAGGTTACACGGCACAGGCTGAGCTGGCCTTGCTCAAAATAAAAGATACCCTGCCTGAAGATCGTGAAGCTGAACGACTGCACTTGCTGGCCAACATTTACATGCGGCAAAAAAATTACTCCAAAGCGATTGAGTTACTAAAAGATTTCGAGGGCAGTTCCGAATGGGAAGCCTACGCGCAGTTTAATCTGGGCGTCGCACTGGTGAAGGCTGGCCAACTCGAAGACGGTACGGATCTGTTAAACGAAGTTAGCTCACTCGATCCCTTTAGCATCAATCATGAGCTCAATGCCTTACGCGACAAGGCCGCACTGGCACTGGGATTCACCTATATGCGCGCCAACCGGGCGACGGACGCTGAAACTCAATTCAAACGGATTCGTTTAAACGGCCCACTGTCAAACAAAGCCCTGTTAGGCCTGGGCTGGTCTTTTACCAGTCAGGAAAAATACACTGAGGCACTAAGTCCCTGGCTGGAACTGCAGAACCGCAAAGCACTGGCGACAACCGTACAGGAATCCATGATCGCTATCCCGTTTACGATTGAAAAGCTTGGAAAAAAACGTTTAGCCATGCAATATTACCAAAAAGCCATTGATGCCTATGGTGATGAGATAAACCGACTGGAAGAAGTGATGGTGGCCGTACAACGTGGCGAATTAATCGAAGCCATGCGTCCCGCCAATATCGATGATGAAACGTCGTTACCCCTAAATAGTTTTGGCTTACCAAAATCCATATCGGCGCCTTACCTGAATCAGATGATGGCCACCAACACCTTTCAGGAAGCCTATAAAAATTATCAAAGTTTGACCCACCTTAAATACATATTAAAACGCTGGTGGTCGCAGCTACCTGCGTATGAATTAATGCTAAACGAACGTCGTAACGCCTATTACAAAAAACTACCGGAAGTCGCCAGCGATGCACGTCTAAAAAGTATTAGCGGTATGCAGGACACGCGCAATAAAATCGCAAAAGAAATAAAACGAATAAAAACTGAAAGCGATGGGTTTGCTCTGGTTACCGAGGAAGAAGAAGAACTGGTTTTAATCCTAAAGAACGTAGAAACAACACTGGCCCTGTTATCTAAAACTCAGGACATGAGCTACGAATACGAAAAATTTAAATTATTGCAGGGCGTGCTGGATTTTAAACTGCAAAGCGAATTCATTCCAAGACTGTGGTCGGTGCAAAACAATCTGAAACAACTTGATCGTGCGCTGGATCAATCCCGTAAAGCCAAACGCAGTCTGGTTAAAACCGCCAACAATGCGCCCAAATTTTTCGAAGGTTATGATCAAAAAATTGCCTGGTCAAAAACACGCATCAATAACCTGGTCACCCGACTCAATTCCTCAATTAAAAGACAGGAACAATATATCCAGAAACTTGCTCGCGAAGGTTTAATAAAACGCCGGCAACAACTTGAAAATTATCATATACGAGCACGCTTTGGCATCGCTCGTCTCTATGATAGTTTAATTATAGATAAAGATAAAAAAGAAGCCGAAGCAGCACAAAAAGAGAAAGAAGAAGCCGAGCAAATGGATGACGAAACGGCGGCAGAAAATCCCACCGAGCTAGATGAAACTGAATCGGCTCAAGATCAAGAGCCTTCTAAACCAGCGATGTCAGCAGCAGAAGACGTTCCTGGCCAGGTTGATGATGGCCTGCCTAAGGAGGATCAAAATGCACAATAAGATCCTGCTTTGCCTGATAGCAAGCCTGTCAATAGTGGGCTGTTCTTCAAACAGTAAGCAGCTGGCAACGATAGATAATATCGAAGATCGAAATATTGATTTAACCGAACCGCAAGGTGATTTACCCATCGATGAAGATACGGCACGAAAGTATTATCAGGAATTCCTGTCGATCACCACAGATTACACACTTTACAGCCAGGCATTACGTCGTCTCGCCGACTTACAGCTTAAAGAAGGTGAAGAACAGCTCTCGGCTGATAGTGAAAAAGACGTCGAACAAGGCCAGCAAGATACTCAGGCCTCCATACGTCTGTACACGACCTACCTGGAATCTCACCCAAACCACCCCAATAACGATCAGATCCTGTATCAGCTCGCCAAGGCCTATGAGCTGAATGGTCAGCCTAAAAAATCCCTGGAGATACTGGATCGTATTATGCACTTTTATCCCAACACCAGTTACCGGGATGAAGTACAGTTCCGCCGTGGCGAGATGTTATTTTTATTACGCCGTTACGCCAGTGCTGAACAGGCCTACTTTGATATTGTCAAAAACAATCAGGAATCCCTGTTTTACGAAAAGGCCATCTATAAATTTGGCTGGACACAATTTAAAACCAATCGATATAAAGAAGCCTTGAGCAATTTCTTTATTATTCTCGATCGCAAATACCAACAGGGTATTCTTAAAACTAATGCCTCATTAAGTGATCTTGTCGGGCCTGAACGTGAACTCGTACTCGATACCTTGCGTGCGGTCAGCCTAAGCTTTGCTTATCAATACAATGAACTCAACATAACGAATTACTTTACCCGCAATGGAAATCGCGCCTATGAACCCCTGATTTATCTAAGTCTGGGCCGATTGCATATGGAAAAAGAACGTCCCAAGGATTCGGCCGATACCTATATGGCATTCGTGCAACGTTACCCGGCCTCACCGCTGGCGCCTGAGTTTCATACCGAAGCCATCAATGCCTATCAAAAAGGCGGTCTGACCTCGTTAGTGTTACCAGCAAAAGAAAAATTTATCACTCTATATGGAGTCGGTTCCGAATACTGGAACAAACAAACGCCTGAGGCGCTCGAACAGATCAAACCCTTATTGGCCAAACATATTGTTGAGGTGGCTAACCACCATCATGCGCTGGCACGTAAAACAAAAAAATCAAAACAGTTCCTGGTGGCCGCGAACTGGTACGGTCTTTATGTTAAAAATTTCCCACATGATCGTAAAACGGCACAGATGAATTTTCTCAAAGCCGAAGCATTATATGATGGACGTTACTTTGTGCAATCAGCAGAGGAATTCGAGAAAGTTGCGTATGGCTACCCCGTACATCCGAAAAGCGCAGAAGCTGGCTACGCGGCCATTTTAAGTTATAAACAAATTGAAAAGGCGCAACCGAAAAAATTTATTCTAAAAAATATTACCGTCGAAAATCCGGTGACGACGGCCGACGCAAAACAACCTGATGCTGCAGCTCAGCCTGCTTCAACCGGCCCAATCAGTTTACAGGACAAAGCCATTGCAGTGTCATTACGCTTTATTGAACAGTTCGCTAACGACAAGCGTGCCGTTTCGGTGATGGCCAGCACCGCCGATTATCTTTTCAAATCTAAAGACTACCTGCGTGCGGCATCGGTTGCGCAAAAGCTGGTTAAAAAGAATATCGCTGATCCTAAAATTGCCAAAACGGCCTGGAATGTATTGGGACATTCTCAGTTTGAGCTTGGCAATTATAGCGAAGCAGAAAAAGCATACCGTGAAAGCTTGCGCCGCTTATCCAAGAAAGACAAAAGCTATCGCGGCACGTATGACCGACTCGCGGCGAGTATTTACAAACAGGGTGAACAGGCACGTGAAAAAGGCCAGGCCTCGGCTGCGGTCGCCCATTTCTTAAGAGTCAGACAAGTCACACCCGCATCGAGTTTAACCCCGAACGCGGACTTTGATGCCGCCTCCACCCTGATTGAAACGAAGCAATTCAAACGGTCTTCCAGGTTACTGGAACAATTCCGCCGTAATTATCCGAATCATAAATTGACTCGCGAGATTCCAGTCAAGCTTGCCCTGATATATAGCGAAACCGGACAAAGTGGCCGTGCCGCTCGAGAGATGGAACGCCTGGCCAAAGCGAATGCACGCAGCAACAAAAAATACAGTGCAGATTTATTGTGGAAGGCCGGTACCTTTTATGAAAAAGCCAAAATGAATAAGGATGCAACCCGTGTCTATAATCAATTTGTAAAAGAACACCCCTACCCGTTAGAACGTTCGATGGAAGCCCGACATAAACTGGCCGAACAGGCACGCCGGTCAGGCAATAGCAAGTCCTGGGGACAACAACTACAGGCTATCATTCGAGCCGATGCTAGAGGCGGCTCACAACGCACACCTCGGACTCAATATCTGGCC
>QILH01000026.1 GCA_003233255.1 Gammaproteobacteria bacterium
CGATCGCCCCTGCGCCACGAATGCCAAGGACACTTGTTGGATCAAACGTACCAACATCATCCAGGAAAGTCAGAGTACCCGCCACGGTATCAACAATTTTGACAATAGAACTACCACCCACGGTTAACCGATCATCAAAAGTCGGAACTTGACCTGGGGCAGGTCCTGCGGTGAAAAAGCCAGCACCAACAGGATTTTCCGTAAAAGTAGGATTTGATGTAAAGACCGGTCCGCTACGACTTTTCGACCACTTAGCACCACCATGACACGATGCACAATTAGCGTCGAATAGATCCACCGCTTGCCGTAATGCAAATGTTTCATCTGGTTTAGGCATATTAAGGGCTCGAATGGTCGTTGACCACTCAGTCATCGCATCAAGTGCATCGCTAACACCACCGGTAACACCGTGATTAAAAACGTCTGCCGTTCGATCAGTGCCATTTACATTCGTTGCAAACCCAATACCACCCTGTATACCACGAGAATTATTATTAAAATCGGTGATGCTACCTCGTACGGCATTCCAGTTTAGCAAACGCTGATCCGTAATATCATTTTTTGCAAAGGTTCCTTCCATCGGCACCGTTTGCACTGGCCCCGTTGGAAATATCCACGTTACATTATCGGTACGGCCATCTTCATGACACGATGCACAAGAACTCCAACCAGAATTCGAAGCCTTATCACGAAAATTTAACGGCACAATATCGCGGATGGCTATGTCAAACTGGCCGTCCCCATTTGTGTCATGCGTATCCTCAACACCCAAGGCGGTAAAAAATGCGAGTTTACCCACCTCAATACGGTGTTCAGGTGTCCCTGGTACGGGCAGTGTACTGGCATGAATATCGCGAATTAACACCGTATTGGATGAAAGATCGATTGATGTTACAGAGCGATTAATCTCATTGTTAGTATAAGCCCGCGTACCATCAGCGTTCATAACCACGCCCGTTGGCATACTTCCCGTTTGAAAACGAGTAATCGCACCAGCTGCTTGAATGTCAAGCTGTCTATTTGTGTCCAGGCTTGCACGTAACACGTAACTACTACCACGACTAACAACCAAAAAATCTGTACCGGCTATATTGGCATCAATCGCAACAAGATCACTAGCAAAAAGGCGTGTTAACGAACCTGCCGGTTCTGCTGGTTTAGCTTCAAGTTGAATTTGAGCATTTAGATTAACTGATAGATCCTGCCCGTTCGCTAAATCATAAGTACTAACAAGGGCCTGCACATTGTTCTCAAAAAATACCGGGGGTTCTGGTTGCACACCAATATTTGGCGCATACAAGGTATTTCCACGCAACATGACGGATGCCATAATATTAGGGTAAACGCCTTGAAGCGTATTAGCAATGGGACCCTCAATACTGTCATCGAAGCTGTTAGTATCAGGACAAAATATTTCGTTAGCAAGTCTGGAAGCACCATCGCCTGTAGCATTAGGACCACTCGGAAAAAAGACGACCGTAGCACTCTCCTGTAAACTATTACGGGTATTTTGACAAAACCGTCGTCGATCATTGGTAAAACCCGAGTCGGCCATTGGCAAAATATTTATCTGTGTCACATTGACTGCATTATTATGTGCGGCGGCATCCGCGACTGTAAAATTATCGATAACACCTTGTTTAGCATCATCAAAACCATCAGGTCTAGCCGGATCAATTAATTCCGCAAAAAATCGTGTAACGTACACCTGTTCATCGTTATCATTATTATCGCCGTCGTTGCTTACAGCAACGGCCATTGGGTTGCCACCGGTCACAATTGTATTGATAACGGTTAAAGTAGCCGTATCGATTACAGAAACAGTACCTGCAGTATGATTTGCAACAAATGCATAGTGACCATTGGGGGTAAAGACAACGCCCCTGGGTTCGACCCCAACTTTAATCGTTTGCTCCAATACAGTTGGTGGGCTTTGCGACAAATCGATCACTGATACACTGCTATCTTCAGCATTACTTACATAGGCACGTTGATCGTCCGGGCTGATCGCAACAAAACGGGGTTCTTTCCCAACATTTAGTTCGACAATAAGACTATTATTATCACCCCCATTGATATCAATCACTTCAATAACAGAAACCGTATCGGCTTCACGATTGGCCACCACCACATGGCGATCGTCCGATGTGATCGCAATACTGCTCGACTGGCTCTCTTTTAAATAACCTGAAGTGTTATTTGTAGCCACCCCGTCATCACCTCCACCACAGCTAACGATTAAGTTGGTTCCACTCAAAACGAACATTAAAAATAATAGCGATGGCCATCGGGTGTTTTCACGTTTTGGGGGTTGTTTGTATCTTTGTTTTTGTACCACACTTGTAATTGGACAGTATTGTTTCACTTGGCGTTCCTCCAGGAATAATAATTTACCGATAAAATTATCGCTTGATATAAAGCAAACACTTTAGGAGAGAAATTATTCCATGGAGATCAAAAATATTCTGTTTTGCAGGAAGTAAAAAAGAATAATTATCAAGGCGTCAACAATTTATTTGATAGAACGACAATATCTGAGAACCGTGACAGAGCACATTATCTATAAAACAAAGTCAAACAAACAGGTCCTTTTAAAAAAGTAAACCGTCGTTAATTTCCTATACATCATTCATTTTGCTGAACATAAATATCTTTAGCTAACAACAATAATTCATTTTTAGTTAAATTTCCAACCAGAGCAAAACCAAGTGGACCATCTATCCAATAAAATACTGCGGTAGTAGCATCTTGCTTTGAATATTGGAATGATGTTTGTTTATTGTCCCATACGCCATTACGATTGTATAACGTTATACGCACCCCATCATCACGCTGATACATAAATTGGGCGGCCATACGATTAGTTGATGGTAACAGACGTCCCCCTACCAATTCAAAACCATGTTGAGCCAGGTCAGGTATTTTGAGTTCAACATGCAAACGTTTAGATAACCATTTAACCAGATGTTTTTCTTCATTACTTCGTACTTCAACCGGATGGCGAATCTCAGGAGAATAAACAGCATGGGCAAAGGCCGCTGGTACGACAAGATCCGTTGTCATAGTGTCTGCAGGTGTAATCTCCATCATCGCCGGATGTAATTGTGAGCCAAACAGTGTGCCCAGGGTAAGCCAACCCATCACTGCTGCAACACGCAATATTCTTGAGCGCCTGGTCATCGAAGAGACTTTAAGCTGCGGTGGAAGCGGCTCTTCCAATATCGGATCGAAGTAATCGTGTATAGAGTCATTAATATGCTGGTAATCTTCTACCATTGCAGCCGCTTCCGGATTCTCTTTTAGATACGCTTCAACTTCATGTTGACGTGCCTGACTAAGCTGACCATCCACGTAGGCCTGCAAATCTGCCTGAGTAATAGGAATTTGGTAGGTCATTTTACTCTCCTCAGACTCTTAGGTTTTTCTATTTGCATAATCGTCCGCAGTTTATTTCGCGCACGTGAAAGTTTAGACATGACTGTACCTTCCGGTACACCCAAAATTGTGGCAACTTCCCGATACTGCAATCCTTCAAGGGTGACTAACATTAACACCTCGCGTTGTTCTGGCGGGAGCATATTGATAGCCTGTTGTATATCTCTTATCTCCAGATCCTGTTCTGCTTTTGCTTTATCTGCCACCATATTTTTATCTGGCTCCAATTCTACAAACTTTGGAGCATTGGAGATCTTACGAATATGGTTGGCATACAAGTTATGCATGATGGTAAATAACCATGCACGAAGGTCGCTCCCTCTACGCCATAAATGGATCCGGCTTAGCGCCCGTTCCAAACAATCCTGAACCAGATCATCCGCCGCTAATACATCATTACCCATCAAAGCACGGGCATAGCAACGTAACTGAGGAATATAACTGGTAACCTGCTCGAAATATCGTGACATTTTCAGCGCTTAACCATTATATTTAATATGCCGATGTTAATTCTGTCCATTATAAAGAGGTGCGGGTCTGGTAAACACAAAATCCTGTTTTTTGACCGGGGTATGACATGCAACACATTTATTAGCAAAACCGGCATCTTTTCCATGCCGGACCAGATCACGCCCTACCCATCGCGCATAACCCCAGCCACCGGTGGATTTATATTTAGTGACATCTTTTAGCATAAATTCAACATGCACAAATTTTTCAGGCTCAATTGCCGTTGGCCAATGCGCGTTTTTACCTTGCTTCCAGACAACCTTACCCAACATCGCACCTTTTGGCCAAGGATTAATTTTACCGCTGCGCGCTGCTTTTGTGGCAATATCATTTCCCAGGATAACGCGCATGGTCTTATTATCAATACGGTGTGAAGTGCCAATCACATCCCAATTGATGTAATCAGCAGGGAACGGGATACCGTTCGGCGCTGGCACAACTTCTGCGAAACTGACTTGACTAAAACCACTGAGAGATAACGTAAATGCCAGGTATTGAACAGTTTTTTTCATTGTTTGTCCTCTATATCGATAATAAATATTTCTTTCTCTATGGATATAAACACCCGAACAAGCCAATTATTCCCTATCAGGAAATAAAAATCGGCTTTAATTCCTAGATAAACACACTATCAGGCAAAAAGGTTAGTAGGGAAAACTATCGAAAATTGAGCTAGTTAGTGACTATTGAAAAAATGGATATTTATATCTTTCTTTAATGGTGCGAGGATGATGGCCTGGCCAGTAATTATCAACAACTTCGCACGACTCGACTTAGACCATTTCAGAGAATATTCAGATCCATAATGACGGGCACTAATCAAAACGCATGGTTTTAATTCTTCTGCGAAGCCTCACCAGCACATCCTGCTCGAACCATGGATTCTTACTTAACCAGATATTATTTCTCGGGCTAGGATGCGGCAAGGGCATTATCTTCGGCATGTATAACTCCCATGCCTTTATAGTCTCCGTCAGGTTACGTTGCATGGCATCGCCAAGGTGCCATCGAGTTGCATACATACCGATAAGCAGGGTTAATTTTATGTTCGGCAGTTGAGGCAACACTTTTTGTCGCCATTCCTTCGCACATTCTTTGCGTGGCGGCCGATCACCTGATGCGTTACGACCCGG
>QILH01000264.1 GCA_003233255.1 Gammaproteobacteria bacterium
ACCAGGTTCACCGAACCTAAATTGCACACAGCGATCTCGTTATCGTTGGTATGCAGGGTGATTTCAGTACATAAGTTAGAACTGTGTACGGTGCCGATATGTTGATTGGTGTAACGAATGTTGCAGGGATCTTTAAAAGTAATCCATGGGTGCCCCGTCTCGAATAACATACCCAGCATTTTTCGCCAAAGTTCAACCGCATTGACGGTTTTGAAGTTACTTAGTTCGCCTCGTTGTGCCCTTGCTTCGTAATTGCTATACGCTTCTTCAAATGCAATGCCATACAGTTCATGTAGGTCGGAGGTCTCTTCGGGTGAGAACAATGTCCATGATTTATCTTCCGCAACACGTTTCATAAACAAATCCGGCACCCAGTTTGCGGTATTCATATCATGGGTGCGACGACGATCATCGCCGGTATTTTTTCGCAATTCTAAAAATTCTTCTATATCAATATGCCAGGTTTCAAGGTAGGCGCACATGGCGCCTTTGCGTTTGCCACCCTGATTCACAGCTACCGCAGTATCGTTAGCTACTTTTAGAAACGGTACCACGCCCTGTGATTGTCCATTAGTACCTTTAATGTGTGCCCCTAAACCGCGCACACGGGTCCAGTCGTTGCCCAGTCCGCCCGCAAATTTTGATAATAATGCGTTGTCTCTCAATGAAGAATAGATTCCAGCCAGATCATCCGGTACGGTGGTGAGATAACAGGAAGATAACTGCGGGCGCAACGTACCCGAGTTAAACAGGGTAGGGGTGGAACTCATAAAGTCAAAAGAAGACAGTAACTGGTAAAATTCAATGCAACGTTGTTCACGATCAACTTCATTAATGGCAAGTCCCATCGCAACCCGCATAAAAAAAGCCTGTGGTAACTCCATACGTTGTTGCTGGCTATGAATAAAATAACGATCATAAAGTGTCTGTAAACCCAGGTAGGTAAACTTCAGATCGCGTTCCGGTTGCAGGGCTGAGACCAGCTTGTCCAGATCAAAACGAAGTAACTCACTGTCGATTAATTCAAGTTCCACTGCACGTTTAATATACGCCCTGAAATAGTCACCGTATAAATCAGACATTTCGTTTTGCGTAGCCTGTTGGTTCTGTGCGAAAACAAAACTCAATGCTTCGCGGCGACAATTATCAAGCAGCAAACGGGCCGCCACCTGAGAATAGCTGGGGTCATGATCGATCAGGTTGCGCACACTCATTACCAATGAGGCATATAGATCGTCTTCTTTTATACCATCATAGAGAGCATCCATAATGACCTGCATGACTTTCTCGGCACTCACATCATCGAGTTTGCTTATCGCTTCCTGAATTATTGTTTCCAGACGTTGCGTATCCAGAGGCTGACGAACACCATCGCGCAGGGTAAGTTCTATTGTCGTCGTCGATTCAGTCGTTTCGGGCATCGTTGCGGCACGTTGTTTCGCATGTTGTTCCCTGTATAAGACATAGGCGCGAGCCACCTTATGCTCACCATTACGCATCAGTGCCAGCTCTACTTGATCCTGAATGTTTTCAATATGAACCGTGCCATTTTCAGGCATATGCCGAAACAGGGCATTAATTACGACATCCGTTACCTGATTTACTTTTTCATGCACGCGGCTTGAGGCTGCTGCAGTACCACCTTCCACGGCCAGGAAGGCCTTGGTCACCGCAACCAGAATTTTATCCCGATCAAAGGTGGTTAACTTGTCGTTGCGCCGAATAACTCGATAATCTGATGATATCGGTGTTGATGCTGCTGGGCGATCAAACTGGTTTAAGTGGGAGGCTGGGGTTGATTGATCGTCATTGACGTTTGATTCAGTGTGCATACCGTTTCCTTTGCTCCTGGTCTGCTGGCCAGGGAAGGAAAGGGCACAATGATGATGGCTTTCCACCCTGAGCCTTAACGCGAGACTCTTGGTTAATGGGATGCCTGCTACTCATGCTCAGGCGGACAGGTAATCGGACTTAAGAAGGCTGGCTTCTATCACCGTTGCGCGACAGTACCGGATTTACACCGGATTCCCCTGTTTGTTATACAGTAACCACTATATCTGGTGGCTAACAACTATTTAAACACAAGATAGAGTATAATTATTGAAATGACAAGTTTTTTGTTATTTGGCGTATTGGGTTTACAGACGGGTTGCCGTTTGTTTCTCCAGCATGGTTTGCTGAGCCAGCTCTATAAAGTCGAGCAAATAAGCCTGCGTAGCCTCACGCTGACGGATGGCAGCGAAAACCGTTCCATGGAGTCCTGATTCACCGAGGGATTTTGCGCTGACATAGTTCGTTTGCAGATACTCAGTCAACACCCAGTCTGGAAGCACGGCGATACCGCGCCGACTCGCGACCAGCTGCAATAACATAGCGGTCAATTCCGATTGTCGGATTTCTTTGGGAAGTATATTAGCTGGGCTGAGAAAATGAGTAAATATATCCAGCCTGGCTGGCGCAACTGGATAGGTAATCAAGATCTGGTCGGAAAAGTCCGTCGGTTCGAGCCAGTGCTTCTGGCACAGAGGGTGATCATTCGGCATAATCGTCAAGGCCTCAAAATCAAACAGGGGCGCAAAATGCAGGCCTTCCTGTCCAATACGCTCAGAATTGATCACCAGGTCTACGTCGCCTAGAACCAGTGAAGGCAGGGGATCAAAGTTATTGCCCATACGGATGTCTACCTCCACATCTGGCCAGCGTTGACGGTAGATATCCAGCGTCGGAATGAGCCATTCGAAACAGCTGTGACATTCAAGCGTAATATGCAATCGTCCGGCGTCCATGCCCGCCATACGCTTCAACTCGTATTCTGTCGCTTCAACCTGAGGTAACAGTTGCTGGGCCAGACGCAATAAATGACTGCCTGCAGGAGTGAGCTTCAGGGGCTTATGCTTTCGCTGATACAGAGTAATTCCAAAATACGTTTCTACCGCTTTTATTTGATGTGACAGGGCCGACTGGGTTAGATGCAGACGTGCTGCAGCCTGAGCCAGATTTCCGGTCTCATTGATGGTTTTCAGACTGCGTAAATGGCGTAGCTCGACATACATTATGAAATCAACTCATTATATATATTAAAAACATGAAATTGATTCAATTCTAGTCCAGATTCATACTGACTTTCAATGATTAAATAACCAGGAAGCAGCAATATGATCACAACACATAATCTGGGCTATCCCCGCATCGGTTCGAATCGAGAGCTTAAAAAAGCCATTGAGGCCTATTGGGATGGCAGTACCGATCAGGGCGCTCTTGAGCTGACCGCAAAAGAACTGCGCTTATTGCACTGGCAATGCCAACAGGATGCCGGTGTGGATCTTATTCCGGTGGGCGATTTCTCGTTTTATGACCAGATACTCGATACCTCCTGTTTGCTCGGTGTGGTGCCTCCGCGATTTGAATGGCAGCAAGACAGCATCTCACTCGATACCTATTTTGCCATGGCTCGTGGCCGACAAAACGATATGCAATCCATCGCGGCCTGCGAGATGACCAAGTGGTTTGATACTAATTATCATTATCTGGTACCGGAAATTCATAAAGACCAGGAGTTTAAGATCAGCTTTAGCAAACTGTTTAGCGAAGTTGCCGAGGCACAGGCACACGGCTTTAATGTTAAACCCGTCATCATTGGACCACTGACCTGGTTATGGCTGGCAAAAATTAAAGGTGAAACTTTTGATAAATTAGAGTTACTCGACAAACTGGTAAGTGTTTATGCTGACATCTTAAACAGGCTACAACAACAGGGTGTAGCATGGGTGCAAATAGATGAACCTATCCTGGTACTGGATCTACCTCAACAGTGGCAGACAGCGTTTACATCCGTATACAGTCAACTGCAATTCAACGACTTGAATATTTTACTCGCCACGTATTTTGGCGAACTGCAGGACAACCTGCAATTCACCAGTAAACTGCCGGTTGCGGGTCTGCATATTGATCTGGTTCGTGGTGCGAACCAGTTAATACAAGTACTCGATGCCTTGCCCTGTTATAAGGTATTATCGCTGGGGATAATTGATGGACGAAATATTTGGTGTAGCGATCTGGACGCGATCATCGCAACCATCAGTGCTGCGAAAATTAAATACTCTGGTGAAATATGGCTGGCACCTTCCTGTTCTTTATTACACGTCCCCGTTGATCTTGATAATGAGCCACAACTTGATGATGAGATCAAGAGTTGGCTAGCCTTTGCGAAACAAAAATTGCTGGAGTTAAACATACTTAAGCTGGCTATTAACGATAGATCGGTCGTTGCCGGTGATCTTGACGCCGCGAGAGTGGTGAGACAGAGCCGAAAAACTTCCAACAGAATTCATTGCGACGATGTGAAACAACGCGTAGCGTCTATTAATGACGATATGATTAAGCGTCGCAGCAATTATCCGCAACGCAGTATTATTCAGAAACAAAAACTGAGCCTACCGTTGTACCCTACAACGACCATTGGATCATTTCCACAAACGGTCGACATCCGTTCGGCCAGACGGGAATTTAAACAAGGGAATCTGTCAGAAAACGATTATGTTCAGTTTATGCAGGATAAAATCGCTCAGGTAGTCAAAAAACAGGAACAACTTGGACTGGATGTGCTGGTGCATGGTGAGCCGGAACGTAATGATATGGTGGAATATTTTGGTGAATTGTTGAAAGGGTTTGCTTTCACTCAAAACGGCTGGGTGCAATCCTACGGTTCACGTTGCGTAAAACCGCCGATTATTTTTGGTGATATATATCGCCCCGCACCGATGACAGTCGCCTGGAGTCAATTCGCGCAATCCTGCACCGACAAACCGATGAAAGGCATGCTCACTGGGCCGGTGACCATTCTTAACTGGTCATTTGTGCGAGACGATCAACCGCGCGCAAAAACAGCCGAGCAAATCGCAATGGCATTACGTGATGAGGTGCTGGATCTGGAGCGTGCTGGCATCAGCATAATACAAATCGATGAAGCGGCCTTGCGCGAAGGACTGCCGTTACGAAAAACTCAGTGGGCAGAGTACCTAAACTGGACGATACGGGCGTTCAGGATAACGACCGCT
>QILH01000086.1 GCA_003233255.1 Gammaproteobacteria bacterium
CAGATAAATGCCAGCAAACCAGACGCATAGGCAAACAGACTCATCTGCGACATCAGCACATCGTGCTGTGTAAAAGCCCCATAATTGAATAAGGTCGTCAGCAAAGGGCCGGCCAGGAGCAGCAAGCCCACCATTGAGGGCAGACCAATCAATAGCGACCAGCGAATACCCCAGTCCAGCACCCGTGAAAACTGATCGGGATCCGTTTTCGCATGGTGCTGAGACAGACTCGGCAAAATGACCGTGGCAATGGCAATCCCAAACACCCCCAGCGGAAATTCGACCAGCCGATCTGAAAAAGTCAGCCAGGACACCGAGCTGTCCGGCAACAGGGTATAGGCGATGATCAGATCGATCATCAGATTGATTTGCACCACCGCCGAGCCCACGATTGCCGGCAACATCAGGCGAATAATCTTGCGTACTCCGGGGTGGTTAAAACCGTATTTTGGCCACCGCAGTAAACGTAATTTCGCCAGAAACGGGAACTGAAACAACAACTGCACGATCCCGGCAATGAACACCCCCCAGGCCAGCGCCATCACCTCAAAACCCTCAGGGAACATCGGAGCCAACCACAAACTGACGCCAATCAGGCAAAGGTTCAGGAACACCGGTGTAAAGGCCGGCACCGCAAAGCGCTCGTAGGTGTTGAGAACGCCACCGGCCAGCGCGGTCAGGGAGATAAAAAAGATGTAAGGCAGGGTCAGCAGTAGCATATCCGCAGTAAGCACTAACTTTTGCTGGTTATCGATGGCCATCGGGCCGTATTCGAGAATCAGCCAGGGGAACACGATAATGCCAATAACGGTGATCCCAAGCAGCACCAGAGCGAGACTACCCGAGACTCGGCTGATTAATTCACGTACACCGTCATCCCCCTGTTTGATCTTATATTCGCCCAGCACCGGGACAAAAGCCTGAGAAAAGGCTCCTTCCGCAAACAGTCGACGCATAAAATTGGGGATTTTAAAGGCCACCCAGAAAGCATCCAGACCGGCACTCGGACCAAATACAATGGCTAATATTTGGTCACGGATCAGACCAAATACGCGAGAAACCAGAGTCAGACCACTGAAAATGCTGGCCGAGCGCAACAACCCCATATTTAAGCTAACCTTTTGATTATCTTACTGCTTTTCATGGGCGCTATTATGGCACGCAGGACTGACAAAGGGGCAGCAAAAGCGGAAAATAAGCACAGATAAACGGTAAAAACGTTGCTATGACAGGTCAAAACGTCCATAATACGCCGCTTTCCGATACACCGAGCCAGTTTTAGGAGATAGTTTTGGCCAATACAGCACAATCACGCAAACGCGCACGTCAGGCAGAGAAATGCCGTCAACATAATGCCCCTTTTCGCACCCGTTTTCGCAGTGCCATAAAAAAGGTTCAGGCCGCCATCACGAGTGGTGACAAAACCGCAGCTGAAGCCGAATACAAATCAGCCTCTTCTATTATTGATAAGACCCTGGCAAAAGGGCTTATTCATAAAAATAAAGCCGCTCGTCATAAGTCACGTTTAGGTACACAGGTGCGCGCACTTTAAGCCTTCAATGGGGTCAGACTCCATTGAAATTCATTGAGCTTAGTCGTCCAGGTTCACCGGAAGATAAACACTGACAATCATACCGCCGCTATCGCGGGTTTGCATAACGAGTTTACCGTTATGCCACTGTACAATTCGATCAACGATCGTTAACCCTAGCCCAGCCCCCCTGGTATTAGAACGCGACACATCCATGCGAGTAAACGGCTGTTTCAAGCGTTCGATTTCACGCTCAGGAATACCGTCACCACAGTCTTTAATCTTAATACATATATGGTTATCCTCCATCAATGTTTCGACTTCAACATCCTGCCGCCCATAATTCCAGGCGTTGTTAATCAGATTCATAAATAATCGTTGCATCGCAATCGGTTTAACCATAGAGCTTTCGATACTGTTTAAAGCTAATTTGATTTTTTTACCTTCCAGTTGAAAGCCCGTTGCAACATGATCAATAATCTCATTAATATCTTCATAGGAAAACGCTTCGTCGGTGCCATCACGCACAAAAGTCAGAAACTGGCCAATGATTTTATCGATATCCTCAATATCCTGAACCATGCCGTCATACAGATTTTTCTCAATTTTATTATCAACCATATCCAGTGCAAGTCGAACCCGGGCTAACGGCGTTCGTAAATCATGTGAGATGCCAGCCAACATCAAATTTCGATCATCATTCAAAGCTTTGAGGTCTTTCGACATTTTATTAAATGCCCTGCTCATGCTTTGAAATTCATTTGTTCCCTCTTCTCTTATAGGGGCAGGTGTATTGCCCCTGCCTAACTCATCGGCTGCATCGATAAGCTGTTTTAACGGACGTTTGACAACCCGAGAGATTAAATATGCACCCACCAAGGTTAAAACCAATGCTACCAGTAATTGTGCGATCAGATTATCTGGAAATGGCTGTTTAAATTTACTCATTGGTGTGCCCAGCCATATTTTCTTATCACCCAAATTCACTTTAACCCAAACTAAACGATTTTTTTCTGAATAAAAAACATTGTCAAAATCAAAACGTATCTCTGCATTCTTATCAAATAATTGCTGCGGATAATATTCTAGAAATACACGCTCATAAAACCGTTCAGCCGTTCGTCCAGGCCGGGCATTTTCATCATGGATAACATAGACAATGCCCTCCGATTCTAATTTTTCTAAATACCTTTTGCGTTGCTCTGGATTGAGCTGATGTAAGGCCTGATAAACACTATTTATATGTAAGGCAAATAAGTCTGCAGTGCTTGATGCCATAGGACGGGTAAAATAAATAACAAAAATGAAAAAACCGGCGATAAAGCTTAAGATGATCATGCTGATCATCACCATCATAGCGCGACTAAATAATGTATTAGGAATTAAACTCATGTCAGCGTCTCACCTTCGGGGACAAACACATATCCATGTCCCCAAACGGTCTGGATATATCGTGGATTTTTCGGATCGAGTTCAAGAATCTTACGCAACCGTGAGATTTGCACATCAATACTGCGATCAAAACTTTCATAATCCCGCTCATTAAGCTGGGCCATTAAGGCATCGCGCGATTGAGGTTTGTGAGGTTGAGTTACCAGTGTTTTCAATAAAGCAAATTGACCCGTGGTTAAGGTTACCGTTTGTTCTTTAAGGGTTAACAGGCGAGTACCAAGGTTAAGTACATATTCACCAATGGCGACCTCTTTATGTTCCTCGGCAGGGGCACCGGCAGGCACCGAATGATGGCGACGTAAAATGGCGCTGATGCGGGCAACCAGTTCGCGAGGATTAAAGGGCTTGGGTAGATAATCATCCGCCCCCACCTCAAGCCCAACGATGCGATCAATCTCGTCACCTTTGGCCGTCAGCATTAAAATCGGGATATTATTGGACTGGCCACGAAGGCGACGACAGATTTGCAGTCCATCTTCTCCTGGCAACATGAGATCCAGTACAATTAACTTAAAATACTCACGCGCCAGAGCTCGATCCATGGCCTTGCTGTCAGGCACAACTTTGACCTCAAACCCTTGCTCAAGTAAATAACGATCAAGCAGATCCCGTAACCGGTGATCGTCATCCACTACCAGGATTTTATTTTTCGTATCAGGCATATGTTAATGATATCGAACTGTTTCTCTATTTGCGGGAAAAAGTGTAACAAAATGTAACCGAAATAGCCCCTGTTCATAGCTTGTTACAGTTACTTACCGGTCTGAAACCCATTATTTCACCTTTTCAACAATACTTAGCATCAGTCATAAGCCTGTCAAGCTGAGTAGGTGAATAACTAACAAATGAGGCTAGCCATGAAAACAGTGAGTAAAAATAATCGTTTCCACTTTACTGATGATCTGAAGCGATACATGGCATCACGTAACCGGGGAAAAACGCCTCTGACACGCAAGCTTCACTGCAGGCTTAAATTATTTTTAATCTGGATTGCACATTAGGACATATGAATGAAATCCGATTACTCTGATGTTTTTTATGTAACTTGCTTGCAGCCCGTGTTTAAAAAATATTAAGAAAAAAGAAAACTTATATTCTAATACTAAGAACGAAGATGAATTGTTTAAAATGCAACTGAAATAACACCACAAAATACCAACAAACCTTAACTATTATTAATGGGAGAATGACGATGTGCAAGAAATCAATGATCACAAAACACGGGCTACTAATAAGTATCGTATCGATGTTTGTTATCACCGCTTGTGGCGGGGGTGGCAATGATACCCCGGTCGGAAGTGGGTCGGTAACCTATAGCGGTAATCAGCAAGCGGCCGTATTAGATAATCAAAATGCCTCCGCCTTTGCCAACCAGACCTTCACCGGAACGAATTCGGCATCCGACAGTAACGTGATCGGTGCACAGGATATTAACAGTAGCACATCTAATATCATCACCAGCACCTTACTCAATCACACCTCGACACTTTCTCGTTCTGTTAATGAAAATAGAAGTGCATTCGCTGCAAACGCACAAAATGTCGTTGTCGATATTAATGTTAGTGCGACCTGCCCGAATGGCGGCAATGTAAGTTTTACCGGTCAGTATGATGATCAGACCAAACTGGGATCATTAAATCTGGTCTATAATAATTGCCAGAATAATGAAGTAAAAATCAATGGTTCGGCCTCACTTGACCTCAATGCCTATAGTGCCGAGATTGATGAACATACGGATGTGGTGCTTGCCTTCAACAACCTGCGTTTTGTCAGCCTTGACCCTGCAGATAGTTTTGATGTCCAGGTCGGCGCAAATATTCGTGGTCAGCTGTTTTATACTTCAATGTTAGATCCCTTTACCAAACGCGCCAGTATCAACATGACCCTGGCAAATAATGCGAGCGGTGCATCAATTAAAATTGAAAATTATCTGGTGGACGTGATTTATGATCGCTATTCAACGCCAACCCGTGCTACGGCCGATATCAGCGGACGACTCTACCACCACACCTACGGATATGTTGACATTGACACTGTTGTCCCCCTGCAGTGCCGCGATTAATAACTTCGATCGTGAATTAACCGGGTATCCCGATGCGGGTGGGCCATTAATTTATACGGGTGCAAACAATGCCAAAATCAGACTGACCCCGGTTGATGCGGTATTGGTGAATGTTGCCGCAGATGCCAATGGCGATGACTTTTATGAATATGCCATTACCGTACCATGGGGATCTTTAAGAGATGAATACGTAAATGAAAATGATCCCGTTGCTAACGCGGGGACGGATGCCGCGATTACGCTTGGACAAACGGCACAACTTGATGGTGGCCTTAGTACCGATGCCGATTACAACCTGATCGACTTTAGCTGGCTCGTCATCGACCAGCCTGCTGGCAGTAATGCGGGTTTAATGGGCGGTAATAGCATAAATCCTTTGCTTACGCCGGACTCAGCCGGTAACTACACGATAGAATTAACCGTAAATGACGGCTGGTTTACGAATACAGATACCGTCGTTATTACCGTCAACCCTTAGCAGCAACCGGGGTCAGAGACGTATTTTTATGAATGGCATAATATTGTATAAAAATATGTCTCGCCCCGGTTTATCTTTTTTCTACCACACATAATACCTGGCATGCTCTTCTTCAATACGGGGGCGTCCCGGCATACCTTTGCGAACTTTTCGTTTGGTCTCGGCCTCAACCTTATTTTTGAACGATGAACGTCCTAGAACAAGATCCTGATTCACGCTGTCACGTATATCGGTTAATAAATCATCCTCCATCGGCAATAAAAATAACTCGCGGTACGTGTTTAAACGAGATTCAAACGATCGCCCTAAATCTAAATACAGTGGATGTGGTTCAATCAACTCACTCATTGCCCCCTGGGCATTAACGGCATAACTCGACCAGGGGTATTGGTCTGGATGCTCAACCATATTGGCGCGCACCGGATTCATCTCGATATAACGCATGCAGGCCAGAAGATACTGATCACTATCAATAAGACTGGATTTATAGCGGCCCTCCCACAAGGTTCCAGAACGATCATGGGTTTTATTAAAATAGTAAACATAACGCCGACCAATGGCCTGCATCATTTTCGAGAGGCCGTGATCGGCCATCGGGGTCACCAGCAAATGAACATGATTGCTCATCAAAACGTACGCATGCAAACGGCAATCAAAATTTTCGGCCGATTCGCTCAAATCATCGAGATAGCGAAGATAATCTTGCGTCGTAAAAAAACAGGGTTGGCGATTATTGCCACGCTGGATAATGTGTTGTGGGATTCCGGGTAAATTAAATCGTGGTTTGCGTGGCAATGTCCACCTCCTTGTGACTAATAGCTGAAATACCGATGTATAAATGCCATTGAAGCCATATTAACAAGCTTTGGGCTTATTCACTAGTATTCCCTGTTTCATCTTTCAGCATAAAACCAGTCTACAACGCAGATATTACGTGGGTTATTTAACATAATTAATACGTCTCTGACCCCATTTTTTTTTGTTCCGGGATTCTTTACACTGCGCGAAACAGTAAAGGGAACTTGGTTATGGCATCAATCAAATATGAGGCAATTCGGCTGATCAGTCGGCTGCCGGATCAGGTCAGCTGGGATGATATCCTCTATGAATTGTTCGTAAGAAAACAAATTGAGCTAGGCATCACCGCCGCCAATGAAGGCCAGACCGTACCCAATGATGAAGTATTAAAATGGCTGCTCGGTAATGTATCAAGTTAACTGGACAAAGCCGGTTCTGGACACACTGGTATTGTTACACGACCATCGTGTCGAGCATCTACCCAAATTAACCCTGGGGTTTTTGAAACAATTGACCGAGGCAACCCGCCCTCTGAATATTACCCCGGAAAGAGGACATCTGGTATTTGAAACCGACTATCAGCGCTCCATTCGAGAATTATTATTTAATGATTTTCGAATAATTTACCGCACCCAGACGCACCGAGTCGATACTCTTGCGGTCATACTCTTGCGGTCATCTATGTGCGCAAACACCTGATTGGGCCTGGTTCGATACGTTCAAAGATAAAACCCGCCCTCTTCTGAATAGCCTGAATGGGGTCAGACTCTGAGGTATCCCCACAAAAATAACGAAAAAAGGGATCAAAAACAAACACTTAACCCACAATAGCCACTAAAAAAGGAACCTACACGATGTTTTCCGATCAGAGCGAGTGACCAAACCAGTTCAAATCAGGAGAATATCATCGTGCAGGTTGACCAAGTGTTACACAAACTTATTATGAACACATGCCCTAATTTACATAAACTCAGACAGACTGCCTTAGAGGCAAATGTGTTCGCCGCCCTGTCCGGTCGTCGCCTAACGGTCACGGATTTAGGACGATCCATCCAAAGCGAAACCAGCCATAAACACAATATAAAACGAGCCGACCGATTATTATCAAATCTCCACTTACATAATGAACGCATCGACATTTATGGCGCACTGAGTGTGCTCATTGTTGGAGCCAAAACACGTCCGATTGTGTTGGTTGACTGGTCGGATATGGATGAATTCAAACAGCATTTTTTATTCCGGAAGAAATTCATACGATTGAAACCAAAGAAAAACCGGCCACGCATAAACACGTTCTGATTCAGTTACAAAAATTACTGCCTGATGATTGTCGGCCTATTCTGATCACCGATGCGGGGTTTAGAACACCCTGGTTTAAACTCGTAGAAGAAATGGGTTGGGATTGGGTGGGTCGTATCCGAAACCGGCATGCTCTTCGCTGGAAACAAGGTGGCCCCTGGTTTGATGCTAAAAAATGCTATAAAAAAGCCACAACCAGGCCGACATTACTGGGCGAAGGTGTGTTAACGAAGCGCCATCAACATCCGTGTCAATTTATTATTTACAAACAAAAATCACAGGGTCGAAAACATAAGAATCGTTTTGGTGAGGTCGCCCAAAATTCACATAGCCGTAAACAGGCTGCGGGGCAAAGTGAGCCGTGGTTGTTGGCCACCTCTTTGCCGGTCTCGTCGACACTCGCGAAGAAAGCCGTTAGACTTTATCGGACACGAATGCAAATTGAAGAAGGCTTTCGCGATGTAAAAAGTCATCGTTTTGGTTTGAGTTTGAACTATCACCGCACCGAATCCGTTGAACGATTGCAAATATTATTATTGATAGCAACCCTGGCCCTGATGGTATTGTGGGTGATGGGCATGGCGGTGATATTGTTAGAGCAACACTTCCAGTTTCAGGCAAACAGTGTTCGACATAAAAAGGTCTTGTCCTGTATATTTATAGGACGGCAGATGGTTAACG
>QILH01000302.1 GCA_003233255.1 Gammaproteobacteria bacterium
AATTTGAACAACAGCGCCTGGCGATGGCAACACGGGTCTGGAAAGTAATGAAAGAAACGGATTCTCGTGAATGCCGGAATTGCCACCGCTTTGATTATATGGCACTGGAGGAACAGGACAAAAGCGCACGTAAAAAACATAAGCGCTCCATCGAAGAAGGAAAAACCTGTATTGATTGTCATCAGGGCATTGCCCATGAGTTACCGGATGAAGAAGAGGAAACAGAATCCTGATTCAAGTCTTCCTTTTTATTTAAATGAAATGTTACAGGAGGTTTGCATGAAAAATATAAATAAATACAAGCTCGCATCCATGCCGTTAACCGTGTTCTTTGCATTCGGAATAGTGAGTGCGACGCCGGCTGCCGATGTCGATAAGCTGGTTAAGGAGGAATGTGCCGATTGTCATCAAAAATCCGGTAATTCCACCGATGGAAAAACACCCAGTATCGCCGGTATATCGGTTGATTATTTTATTGAGTCGATGGATGAATATAAAAGCGGTACTCGTCCTGCGATGAAACTCAAGGATAAGGACGAAGATATGAAGGAAGTCGCGAAAGAACTCTCCGATGCGAACATCAAGGCATTGGCTGATTATTTTGCCGGGCAGAAATATGTACCACAAAAACAGAAGTTTGATCCAGGCCTGGCAAAGGTGGGTAAAAAACTGCATCGAAAATACTGTGACAAATGCCATACTGAAGGTGGTTCTTCGGCAGAGGATGATGCGGGTATCCTGGCGGGTCAGCCTATCGCCTATTTAAAATACAGCATGGATAATTATGCGACGGGTAAACGTGAGATGGGTAAAAAAATGACGAAGAAATTTAAAAAAATGCAGGAGAAGGCGGGTGATGAGGGGATTACCCAGTTAATTCACTATTACGCCAGCCAACAGTAATACGATTTATTAATTCAATGCTACGGGGTGTACTATCCCATGGCTTTTTATTCGCCCATGAAATTTACTGGCCCCCGGTTTTACTGGAACGTATATTGGAGTGTGAGCCAGAAAACACCAATGCGGTAGTCTGGTGCGGTTTCACCCAGGGTTAACACATTGCTTAAGGTATTGGGGACGACACCATCAAGCGACCAGTTGTCTTCATTGTAAACCTCATATTGGTAACGGGCCTTAACGGTAAGTTTTTCATCGATGTTGTAATTGCCATGCACGATAAAGGTGTCCCGTCTGGTTTTAAAGTCGGGTAAGGCCGTGCCACTACTGATATCAATTGCTGAACGGGATCGAGCATAAACGTAATCAAAGCCAATCTTTAATTTATCTTCAATAACCTGATAGTTAGCCCCCAGACCGGCGGTTACGATATTGTCATCATTGCTGGCGAGCCAGTCGGGCGTGGAAAAGGCCTGGCTGCCTGCCTGTTTTGATTTGATGTCGGTGTTCTGGATAAAAGCATTGAATGATAGATCTTCATCAACCATGTATTGAGCATCCAGGCCAATAGAAAATTCGTTACTCTCGGTCAATCCCACCGTCGATGCGTCGTAGTCATATTGTGCTAAATCGCTGGAAAAATTTAAAAACAGATTATGAGTTACGCTATAGCCCAGGTTAAAGACAAGTTTCTGGCCGTTACGATCAGCCATATTGTATTTACGCATAAGCGGATTATCAGCCGGACTAAGTTCGCTGACGACTTTGTAATTATCAATTTTACGGTCGCTGTATTCGGTTTTGATACTGTATTGCAGTTCGTTATCGATACGGTGTTTGAGCCTGGCCCAAAGCGTTGCTTGTTCCGTGCGTTCTACGGATTGGTAATTTCTATCCATCAGCGCGAGTTGCCCACCACCACTTAATTTTACCCGCTTGTTAAATTTATAATCGGTATTCACTTTCACTTTTTGCCGACGAAAGCCATAAGGGAAATTGGCCCGTGGTGTGCCGGTGACCGTATTGTCTGCGCTGACATAGGTATACGTATTTCGTGCAGTCGAGTTATCCTGTTCATGGTATTGATAAACAAAATTCCATTTTTGTTTGGGGCTGTATTGCCAGTGGGCGGCCAGGTTGGTGTTGATCACCAGAACTTTTCCATCTAACGATGTTGTCGGCAAGGTTGGAGTGATAAGAGTTGCGTTTACGGTATAAGGTAGAAATGCTTCGTTCTGTGACATTTGCGCAAGGGAAAACAATCCGGTCAATTGCAGATCTTTTACGCCGAGATAATTTCCAGTAAAAAGAATTTGTTGTTTGGTATTATCCGGTGCCGTGCCGGCCTGACCTTGAGTAGCGCCTGCGGGTGAGTCATAAGCGTTGTCCCAACGAAAGGCATCGTTATTGTTTTCAAAACTGGAGTGCAGCAGACTTATCTTACCGGTAAAATCAGAGTAATGATATTTAGCACTAAGCTCGATTTCATCGGTGGTGTAATCGATCGGCCTGGGTAGAATGGCCGCACTGATAAAACCAAAGGTAAAGCCGGTGGGCAGATCGCCTTTTTTGGTCTGACGTTTGAACTGAATGCCCTGGATCCAGTGTGGCGATGAATTATATTCTCCACTCAAAACGAATTGTCGGCGTCGAGTGGAAAAATTTATATTTTGCAGATCATTGGCCAGCGTCGTAAAGTCAGCGGTTGTCGCCCCGCTGCCCCAGCCGGGTGGTAAGGTCTGGGTAGAGCCACCACGGTATGGCGTGCGACTGGTGTCGAGGTTATAGCGGGTAATCTGATCGACTTCCAAACGTAACTTGTATTGGCCCTGACGTCCGCCTTCGATTCCCAGGTAGGATGAATCCAGACCGAGATTTTCACCCTTAAAATTCCAGTAATAACCGTTTTCATCTCGATAGAGTGCCTCGGCATCACCGCTTAGATAAGTGCCTTTTTCGGGTAATCCATTGTATTCGCCAAATTTGTAGGAATCGTTGGTGACATACCCTGAACCCAGACTAAAGTATCCTTCCCATTTTTCCTCGGACAGGTCAGGGCAATATTTGCATTTCCATTTTTTGGTAATGGTCTGGATGTCGATTGGCTGAGTGGTTTCGGGTTCAGCGTATAAAGGCGGGGCAACCAGACCCAGTAGCGACAACAAAGCCAGTTTTTTGTGGTATCGAATCGTCATAATCTTTCTCCTGACATATTCCCGACCTATCAGCGATTAAGAAAACGTTGCATTTGTTTGTGGTATGTCTCGATACATAACCTGTCCTTTAACGTAACAGTTTGACTCCTGATGGATGATTGCTGCCATGCACCTGCGAATGACAGTTCAAGCAACTCTTACCCAGTAAAAACTGATTCGGACTGCCAGAAGGCAACCCGCTGCCGGAATACGCGGTACTGGGGTGGCCTGCGGCGGCATGACAGGATTGACACAATAAGGGTGGGCGCTTTTTCAATAAGGCCTGATGGATGGAGCCATGCGGCGAATGACACAGTGTGCAATCTTCAGTAACAGGGGCGTGATTCCAGAGCAAGGGGCCTCGTTTTTCGGCGTGACAGCTATAACAAAGATCATTCTTGGTTGGGGTCTTCAGTTGATATTCTGAGAACGAACCATGTGGGGTGTGGCATTGAGTGCAACGCATTTTTCCAAAGCGAACCGGATGGGTAGAGGTGCGATTAAATTCAGCACGTTGTTTAAGATGACAGGAATTACATTTTTCAACCTGTGACTGGGCTTCCAGCATCGGATCTTTTCGCGCATGAACAACGTGACACTCCGCGCAGGCCATGGATTCATTTTCATGCGGGCTACCCGACCAGTTCATTCGATTGTGATCATTATGACAACTTAAACAAACACCATTTTGTTCTTCAACTGGGGTCCAGGCGTTTTTGCCGAAGGCTCGAATGGGTGCTTTCTTTTTTCCTTTTTTGGCTTTCTTTTTATGTTCACCCACGGGGCCATGACAGGTTTCACATTGAAGCCTGGCCATTGGGGTACGAGGATCATTGAGCTCGCCGTGTTTGGTTTTAAAGATGGGTAACACGGGGTAATCATTATCTTCATCGTGACATTTTAGACAGGTATCGGCGCCTTTTTTTGACCAGGCTTGATTTTTCTGTTTTACAGACGAATCTGCTGCCAGCACGCTTTGCGACAACAGCATCACTAAAGCCGTTAAACCTGCCAGGGTCAGACATCGAATGTGTAGGTCAGTAGTCATGTTTCAGGTCTTTTTATTATTACCGCCGGGTTTTTACCGGGCAGGTCAGCGTGGTTACTTTAGCAATGAAACATTCATCACCGGCTTATCCTTCATCTTGGAACAGATGCAAAATACGCCTTCAGATCGGCGACCCTTTGCTCAGGAATATTTTGAAATGTCATCATCATATTAAATGTAGACGTCATGTCGTAGTTGCGCATGTCGCTGGCAATCATATCCTGTCGTTGAGCCAGATCTGCTGCACCGAAGGCTGCGGTGGGATCATCCATCCCCGCCTTGTGACAAGTTGCACAATTGGTCTGGTAATAAGTCGAACCATTTGCAACGACGCCAGTGGGGGGCGGTGAAATGGCAGGAGGGGGCGATTCTTCCGAGCCGCTCTCAAAGCAACCTGCTAACACCAGGTTTAGCGTCAGTATCAATATCACGGTTGTTAACTTAGGCATAATTATCACCTTCTTTCACAATGTTAATCATAATGCGATAAGTGAATATCTTATGGGCGCGGTTATCTAAGTTAGTCATCATCGTCATTATTTGATAAATAGTTTTCAAGGGCCTGAGCTTCGCCATTGGTTAATGGAATCGATTGCATCTCTGAAACGTTATTCATTGCATCCTGAATGTCATTCAATGAGGCGCCGATAATGTCTCCATCACTGCCCCCGGTTCCACCTGGGCCATGGCATGCGGCACATTTGATTGCATAGATTTCTTCACCCGTGGTGGGTATGGGTTGAGCGCCGCCACCCGAGGACAGGAAGCTGGATATGTCCTGTGCATCGCTGCCCGTCAAGACAATACTCTGCATCGCGGCAATTCCGCTGACTGCATTTGTGATTTGACTGGCATCAACGCCGACA
>QILH01000156.1 GCA_003233255.1 Gammaproteobacteria bacterium
ATTTGCATTGGCGTAGACTTCCCACCTGGATCAAAAAGTTGCCAATCTACTTTACCCCAATTCACAAGAGAATAACCGCCGCCAGCACCAGTTGGTGGAAGCTAACCATCATACGTGCCGTAATACAAGGTGCATTTCATCAAAGATGCTCTAACGGCTTATGGTAAATTATCTGCACCACCGTGCCCGCCGGATCTTCACAATAAAAACTTCGCGCACCATCTCGATGGGTTTTGGGTTCGGTGCGCATCGGTACGTTATGTGATTTTAAGAATTCATACCATTGATCAACGTCGTCCGGTTTGCGCATGATAAAACCGATGTGGTCGAGTCGTTGCCGACCATCGATGGTTTTATTGGCTTTATGCAAGGCGAGATTATCGTTGCCGGAGGTGATATACACATTGTCGTCATCTGGTCGCCATTCGACCTGCATACCCATTAAGTCGATATAAAATTTTTCGCAGGCGGCGAGATCTTCGACGTACATGGCGACGTGATGCAGACCGGATGAGGGTGGGGGTCGGTTGGTCATGTTTATACTACCTTTTCGTCTGGTAATAACAATTACTATTGTTTAGGTCGATCTAAATATTGTTGCCAATCGGTCAGACCACTTCTGGCCTGAACCTGTTCGTCATATAAACCGATATCGCGCCAGATCGCAGCCAGGTCATCCTGTCCTAAAACGCCATCCCATAATGCCTGAAAGTCGATCACGCTCCACCAGATAACAAATTCTGCATTCAGCTGATTACTTTCGTCTAACAATCGCACAACGTAATTTCGTTGATTCATTTCATTGCTCGCGACATTAACACTGAAGGCATCGATAACCAGATTCTCGGCTATCCAGCCTGTTTCGGTTATCGCAATCGGCTTTCCGGGGGCAAGCTGTGTCACCTGACTGAGCCAGTCGTCCGGTAAATTAGCGGGGTCACCCTTGTCCGCGTGATTAAAGAATATATACGGATAAACGCTCACACCGAGCACATCGGCAAAGGGAAGTAAGTCGCCAAGATTCTGCCCGATCAGATCCATCTCCGCTGAGATGGGATGTTTTAATCCAACTGAGAATAATATTTTCAGATCAGGATACTGTGCCTTGATGTTTGCATACACCTGCTGGGCAAAGACTTTAAATCTATTGTATTGATCCAGATCCGAAAGAATTAACTCACTCGCTTCCGTTCCATAATTAAAATATTCGGGGTTAAAACGGCTGATCAGATCCAGGGCAAAATTGGTATACGCCGTGATAACTTCCGGGCTATCAAAATTACGCGTATCCCACGGCATCGATCTTGCCTCGCTGCCATTATCACCCCAGTTGTTCGCCAATACTTTGCGGCTGGCATCAAGCGAATCAATCGAAAGTAGAATCGTTTTCCCGGCAACGGTTTGATTTAACCGCGCACTTAGTTCGTTTTCAAGATGAGCTGGATAGGCCGTTGAATTAAACGCTTCGTCCCAGGGAATACCCTGCATGATCTGATGGTGAACGATGTCGCCATGTTGTTGAATTTTCTGGTAGGTAATGTTTACCGCGTCAAGCGTTGAATCATATGGCCAGGGTGTAAAACCCATGTAAAAACTTCTTGTTTCAGCAGACGGAGTGCCCGGATCAGAAGAACCTCCACCACAGGCCGACAACAATAAAAAGTTTATCAAGATTATGTATTTAAGATACTTCATTTTTATCTTACCTTAATTCATTCTAACTCTAACTTTTTGCTTAACAGGAGTATACTGGATATATCGGTCAATATGTCTCAGGCTCCATTAATAATATCCTGCCAGGCTAATTCCGCCATAGCCACGACCTGACGCACAATACTCAATCCTTCTGCAGATAAGACATTCCACGATATCGGGGCTTCAGCATCTCTTGCCTTTATGAGTGGGAGCTAAAGTAGTAAAGACACTTTCCTGCACACTGTTCCACAGCGATTCACCAAAGTTATGCCTTAGTACCCAGGGCAAACCAATGCTGCCCGATGACAGCAGCCGATCATGAAAACTCTTTAACGAAAAATCCTGTTCGATAGTTTGCAGACGGTCACGGGTTTTATTAATCAGGCTCCAACCCACCGCATATCCTAATGGCACCGTCGGGTATTGGGTGTACCAGGTAATATCCCCACGCGCCTGTGCTTCACTGAAACCCAGTTTCTGTTGCATCTTTTCAATGCATTCTTCAACCGGTACTTTGTTAACATGCAGATCCACATCGATCATCACGCGCATCGCACGCCACAGTCGATCTTTTAATAAGACAAATTCTGATTCGAGCTGATTTAAAAAGCCTTGCTCAAACATTAACTGTTCACAATACAGGGCCCAGCCTTCGTACATACTCGCCGAGGCATTCACCATTCTCGGCCAACTTGAGGAGACCGACTGTTGGTTAGCGGTAACAAATTGTAAATGATGTCCCGGCCAGGCCTCATGTACGCAGGTGTGTTGCAGGCTTATTAAATTATGCTCGCCCCAGCTCGCTTCATCGACGGGCGGAGTAACATAATAATATCCGGTCTGGGTAGTATCGGTCGGCAGTGGATCCATATAGGCGGCTAATGGAATTTGATGACGTAAAAATCCCGGCGTATCGACCACGTGTAATAATTGCTGCGCGGGCAAGCTGACCAGATCATTGGCTTTAACAAATTCATAAGCCGATTGCATGGTGGTTTTATAATGCGCGAGCAGATTGCCATCCGGTTTAAACTGGTTTTGTATTTTTGTCGTTAATGCCGCGACATCGCGATGACCGGTTAACGATTCGGTTATGTTGCACAAGTCCTGCCAGGTTGAATCAAATAATTCCTGACCGAACTTATATATAGTATCCGCATCACAGTTAATACCGTGCCGGAAATTTAGCAACATCTCGAACATCTCTCGGCCACAGGCAAACTCGCCCCTGGCCTGTTTGACTAAATCCTTCTGCATGAATTTTGCAAAATCATCCAGCGCATGCGCCGCATCCTCTATCTCACTGTGTAATCGAAATGGTTCAACGACCGGGTTATCCGTCAGCGAACGAAAATACTCGACACCCTGCTGAGCCTCGATGATCGCCGACTCGAGCCAGATCGGGGGTATGTTTTGCGGTTCTGAGGATAGGTGTGCCTTTGCACCGCGTAAGTAATGCGGGATCCCACTTAGGCGTGCCTGGATTGCGGTCTTTCGATCTTTTACCGGACGCAGGGTAAGTTGATAAATGGCATTCACTGGAATAAAGCGTGTCGGGTCTTTGATCCGCCAGTCGGCATCAATTAACTGTTTACTTTCGATTAATGCACTGCCCAACATGAGTTGCAGGTCAGTATTTTGATCGTCCGTTAATTCAGATTGATCAAATCCATCAACGGCATCGATTAATTTTTCATTGAGCGTGATCAGAGCACCAATATCATCATCGTCGTAGGGCGTCAGGATATTGCTATATCCCTCCACACCCATTTCGACCGCGGTCTCTGGATGAAACCGAAACCAGGCGCGATAATAACTATCTATTAATTCATTATAAGCTGACAAAACGTTTCCAGTTATTAATCAATCAAACTAATCGACTTCAATTATTTCAAAGTCGTGGGTCATTGCGGCGGTCTTGCCTAACATAATCGAGGCCGAGCAATATTTCTCAGCGGATAATTGCACGGCGCGAGCAACATGTTTTTCACTTAAACCCCGACCACTGATCTTAAAATGCGCGTGTATTTTGGTAAAGACTTTGGGTTCCTTATCCGCACGCTCAGAATCAATCTCGACCACACAATCCACAATATCCTGGCGCGCCTTTTTCAGGATCAAGACCACATCAAAGGCCGAACACCCTCCCATACCAATCAACAGTAACTCCATGGGGCGCGCACCCTGATTTTCCCCGCCGTATTCCTGAGCCCCATCCATGGTTATAGTGTGACCGGTCTCGGTAAGCCCTTCGAATTTGGCTGCACCCTGCCACGTGACCTGTGCTTTCATGCCTTTAAACCTCATATAGTGTAAAATAGTTCTGAAAATTTGTGAAAATCACCCGAAAACGTCATTTGGTTAATCTATACTCAAGATAAACACGTAAATGTCGATCTGCGAGTGACTTCCGTCGCATTTTTTCGACCGGTTATAGGATAACCTTGCGCGAAATTAAAAGCACTGGTATACCATTATATAACTGAGGACGCCTGTTATGGCCTTACCACAAAGGAACACTATGTCTGTTATTGCAGCACAGCATCAAACCGGAATTGCATCACTGGATCGATTCCTCGAACATTGTCACCGCCGTCATTATCCGGCTAAAAGCGTGATTATCTACGCTGGCGACAAGCCTGACGTACTTTATTACATCATCGATGGCTCGGTCTCGGTACTCATCGAAGACGAAGACGGCCATGAGATCGTACTCGCCTACTTAAATAAAGGTGATTTCTTTGGCGAGATGGGCCTGTTCAGCGAAGATCCCAACCGCAGCGCCTGGGTTCGAACCCGTACCCCCTGCGAAGTCGCCGAAATCAGCTACAACAAATTCCGCCAGCTCTATCAGGAACACCCCGACGTAATGTTCGCGATGGCCTCACAAATGGCCTCGCGCTTACGCGATACCAGCCGTAAGGTCTCCGACCTGGCCTTCATGGACGTCACCGGACGGGTTGCCCGCACTCTCTTAGACCTGTGTAAACAGCCCGATGCCATGACTCACCCGGACGGCATGCAAATCCGCATCACCCGCCAGGAGATCGGCCGTATTGTCGGTTGTTCTCGCGAAATGGTTGGACGAGTGTTAAAAGCAATGGAAGAGCAGGAATTGATCTCAGTCAAGGGCAAGACCATCGTCGTATTTGGTACGCGCTAAACAATGGGGTCAGAGTCGAATTAATTATTCCTGTTGAAACAGGAATAATTAATTCGACTCTGACCCCATTGTTTTTAATTCGACTCCGACCCCATTTTTTACATTTTTATCTAACCAAGCTTAAACCGACTAACCATTCTGGAAAGTAACTGGGTCAACTGTTCCGTTGCGGCTGCGGTATTAGACGAAGCCTCATCACTTCGTTGGGCAAGACTGTCAACCGTCACGATATTTTTATTGATGTCCTCGGCCACGGCGCTTTGTTCTTCAATTGCACTGGCAATTTGAGCGTTAATATCAGAAATCTTGTTAACCACTGCGGTAATTGTTTGCAGAGATTCTCCTGTTTGCGAGGCCTGTTTTACGCTTGCCCCCACGGTTTCGATACCACGATCCATGACGATAACCGCGCTGTCAGCACCGTGTTGGAGCTTCTCGATCATTTCCTGTATTTCAATAGTTGATTCCTGTGTTCTGCTTGCCAGGGTGCGTACTTCGTCCGCTACGACAGCAAATCCACGCCCATGTTCTCCAGCACGTGCCGCTTCAATAGCGGCATTCAAGGCTAACAGATTAGTCTGTTCCGATATTCCACGAATAACATCAAGCACCGAGCCAATACCTTCACTATCCGATTTTAGTTCCTGAATTACTTTAGCGGCCTGCTCGATTTCATTGGCCAGGGTATTGGTAATACGAACATTATCTTCAACTACTTCTAGTCCAGATGATGTCTCTTCCCTTGCCTTACGTGCAGATTCATCGGCTACCGCAGTATTGCTTGCAACTTCATGAATGCTTGCCGCCATCTCGTTAATTGCGGTAGCGACCATACTGATCTGATTTTTTTGTTCGGTAGAATTTTCTTTTGCCTGCACGCTCACGTTAGACAGTTCAGTTGAAGCACCCTGCAACTGATCAGCTGCCCCGGCTATTTCCTTTATAAAACCGCGATGGTGGTCAAGAAATTTATTGAAGCCCCTGGCAAGCGCGGAGATTTCATCGCGCCCGTCATCGTCAAGACGCTGGGTCAGATCGCTACTGCCTGTCGCCAGGTCATTAATACTGGAATTTAACACCGCAAGCTTTCGTGCAATTACTTTTTTATAAACTAAATATATTGCCACGACGATAATCAATAACGTCGCGATTAATGCAAACATTATCTTTGTGCCCGTTACATTACTGGCCGCAACTTGGTCGCTAATATCATTATCAATTTCCAGTATGCCGCGCACATCCCCCAGTTTCCAGCCTGATCGGGGCGTGTCGGGGTGGGAGTTATGGCAGTTAACACAACCCTCAGCAACCATGGTATCGGCGACAGCCACACGCACGATATAATTTCCGTCTCTCTCTGACTCCGCGACGAAAACACTCTCTGGATTCTTGACAAGATAGTCCCAGGCCTCAGTTTGAAAGCTATCCAGCACACGGGATTTACGATTCGGAAAAGGATAGGCGCTATACAGGTTAACCTTTGTACCTTCATTTTTGAGTAACTCGCTTAAATCATGAATCATGGTGGCGGGTAAGGGGAATGCATTTGGATCATTCTTGTGGTTAATCGAGGGTTTCATCTTGGAGCCCGCTTTCACTTTCTTCAAAATATTCTGCACATAGTATTTGCGCAGGACTTTAAACTGTTTGGCGGTTTGTTGAGAAGCAGAGGTCGCCCCTTCAACAACACGATTGTGTATCTGTGTGGGGATATAAAAGCCGAGTGCGACAATCATGATAGTAAATAGTAAAATAATCGGTATAGAAAATTTCCAGAACACACTGCCAAAATTAATCATTCCAGACATAATAGCCCCTTAAAAAATAATGTAGTACGTTTCCATAAAAACTCGTACAAACGATGGATTTAGAAATCTGCAAAACTCACATGAGCGATATGGATAGGTAGCGGCCGTAAAAGTCACTAGTTAAACAAATTTAGTTATTCGGCCGTTTAGGGGTAAAATAATTCTTTTAGTTTTGCACCCGGATCATCGGCGACCATAAAAGCCTCGCCCACTAAAAAAGCATTGACGTTATGCTCGCGCATCAATTTTACATGCTCGGGCGTATGAATGCCGCTTTCAGTGACAACCAGGCGATCATCGGGGATTTTTTCCAGCATCGATAAAGTTGTATCTAACGATGTTTCAAAGGTACGCAGGTTGCGATTATTGATGCCGATCATTTTATTCGGTAATTCTAAGGCACGTTCCAGTTCCTGTTCGTCGTGTACTTCAATCAGTACGTCCATACCCAGATGATTGGCCAAATCGGATAGCTCTTTCATCTGCGCATCAACCAACGCCGCGACGATTAACAATATACAATCTGCGCCGAGTACCCGTGCTTCGAAAATTTGATACGGATCGATAAAAAAATCTTTTCGTATCACCGGCAAGTCACAGGCCTTGCGTGCCCGTTGCAGGTACTCATCAGAACCCTGAAAAAAATCGACGTCGGTTAATACCGATAAACAGGTGGCACCGGCGTCTGCGTAGGACACTGCAATCTCGGCGGGTTTAAAGTCTTCACGCATCACGCCCTTACTGGGTGATGCTTTCTTTATTTCAGCAATAACTCCGGCCTGCCCGGCTTCGATCTTGTCTTGCAACGCATTTACAAAACCACGCGGCGTATCGGCTGTTTCAACCTGCTCGTAAAGTTTGCGAATCGGTGTGATTTCATTGCGTTCCAAAATCTCTTCGAGTTTTCGATTTAAGATTTTGACTAATATATCGGGTGGTTGACTCACTTCGTTGTAATTTCCATCTGGGTATTTTTATTTAAAGGATGTGGTTAATTCAACAAGTTCATTTAGTTTTAGTTTTGCCGCCCCGGAATCTAACACCTGTTTGGCTTTCTCAACCCCATCAGCATGCGAGTTGGCCAGGC
>QILH01000138.1 GCA_003233255.1 Gammaproteobacteria bacterium
CGCTTTATGCCGTGTTTCAGCGTGCAGGTTTTGATGTGACCAATTCCGGTGGTAATGGTGAAGTCCCTATTCAGGGCGCGGGGGCTAACGATACCTGGAGCGATGCAGAAATGCATGATGCGATGCAAAGTTACTGGTCAAAGTTCAGTAATACACCTCAGTGGTCAATGTGGACCCTGTTTGCACGGCAACATGATACCGGTCGTGGTTTAGGGGGCGTTATGTTTGACTCAATCGGCCCTAACGAACGACAGGGTACGGCTTTATTTAGCGACTCATTTGTTGAGGATACCCCGCCTGGGGAAAACAATCCTGAGGCATGGGTTAAACGCATGCGTTTCTGGACGGCTGTGCATGAAATGGGTCACGCCTTCAATCTGGCACACTCCTGGCAAAAATCATTGGGCAATCCCTGGATACCGTTAACCGATGAAAATGAAGCCCGTAGTTTTATGAATTATCCTTTTTTTGTAGACGGTGAACAGGCAAGTTTCTTTGCCGACTTTGAATATCGTTTTAGTGATAGTGAGCTAATGTTTATGCGTCATGCACCGAGTAATTTTGTGCAAATGGGTAATGCCGCCTGGTTTGACAAACATGGTTTTGAGCAAGTAGAAAAAGAACAGTCAAATAACTTTAGCCTACAATTAAGGGTTAACCGTGATTCTACTGTGTTTGAATTTCTGGAAATGATCAACCTGGAGCTGAAATTAAAAAACATATCAGGACAAGCTCAGATTATAGAAAAAGATGTGTTGTCAGAATATCAGAATATGTCCATTGTCATTAAACGGGATGGACTGCCGGCACGTCAATGGCTGCCATTTGCGCAGTATCTTCGGGATAAAGAAAAATTATTGCTGGCCCCTGATAATGCGGTATATGAAACGTTATTATTATCAGCTGGAAGAAATGGCTGGGACATATCAGAACCGGGCAACTATACCGTGCAGGCGATAATGACGATGAATGAAGAAGTGATACTCTCAAATCCTTTGCAAATTCGTATCAGTGCCGCACGCACTCATGACGAGGAAGTCTGCGCGCAGGACATCTTTACTCGGGAAGTCGGGCAGGTATTGACCTTTGGCGGCAGTCAATATTTAACTAAAGCCAATGAAGCTTTAGAAGAGGTTATTATTCGTTTGCCAAACAAACAGGCCGCTCGTCAGGCGACGATTGCTCGTGCGCTACCAAAGTTACGCAATTTCAAATCACTGAATGTTAGCGGGGCAGCAGCGACCATGCAGGCGGCGATAGCGAATAAAGAAGCCCGTATTGTTGAAACGCAGTCAGACTATAAAGCGGTATCTGAGTCGTTAACGCGAGTATTGATCGAGGAAGCGGATTACACCGCACAAACCCTGGGTCATATTAACTACAAACGCCAGATGGATAAATACAGTGAGTTCCTTGCGGCGGATAATCCGAAAGAGGCAGGTAAATACCAGCAACACTGCAAAAAGATTTTAATGGCGCGCAATGTGCCGGAGTGGGTTTTTGCCGAGGAGCCAGGATCGGATGCAGCGGATTCATCTAAAGGGCAAAAAAAAACAACGAGGGCTAAAAAGAAAACTGAAAATGTCTAGTGTTCATTATAAAGTTTAATCATTAAGCCGCCTTGCCCAGGCGGTTTTTTTTGCCTGGGAAGGCATCCGTATCCCGTTACTTACTTAAAGATTTGGCGGGTTATTTGTCGTTTTTATTGGTATCCTACGGGTAGAAAGGTTTTTCTACGGCGAACTGCGATATCTTATGAACAGCAAAAACAATAATAATTCCAGACGGGCGCCGGGACCCAAAGGCCTGCCATTAGTGGGTAACGTGCTGGATATTCGTGGCAATATACTTGATGTATTGACCCATATTCATCGCGATCACGGTGATTTAGTTCGATTTCGGCTTGCCCATCTCCAATATTATTCATTAAACCATCCCGATTTTGCTAAACACGTACTCATTTCAAATAAAGCTAACTACGATAAAGACGGCCGCAGTAGTCAGCAGATTCGTCTGTTGGCTGGGCAGAGTTTGTTAACCGATAATGGTGATAGCTGGTATCACAAGCGGCGCCTGTTACAAAATACCTTTCGGCTTGATACGGTTAAAAAATTTAAAGACGTGGTGGTTTCGGAAAGTAATTTGTTGTTAGATAGCTGGCGTAAAACCAGTAAACCGATCGATATCCATTCAGCGATGATGCATTTAACCTATCAGGTCATCGGCAAGTCACTGCTCAGTGAAGATTTAACTCATACTGCGAATCAGGTCGAAAGATCGATGGAAGTATCGTTAGACCATCTGTATAAAAGAATCTTTGGTGCGGCCTTTCCATTAACGATCCCAACCATCGGTAATATACGTTTTAAACGCCAACGTCAGAAGTTACATGATATTGTTGATGATGTTTTGTTGTGCCGCCTTGCTAACAAAGATCATAAGACCGATGATCTGCTGGATAAAATGATCAGCGCGCAACAAAGTGAAGCTATATTTGACTCGGCCTGGTTGCGTGATGAAGTGGTGACACTTTTACTGGCCGGTCACGAAACAACGGCCAATGCGTTGACCTGGGTATGGTATTTATTGGCTCAACACCCTGAAGTTGAACAACAGGTCTATGATGAGATTACCCACCATTTCAATGGCCCGGTTGATGATGTCGACAAGCTCTCAAATTTAACGTATACGATGAAGGTGTTTTATGAAGCTATTCGTTTATACCCACCTATCTGGGCGATTGAACGCAATGCGCGAGAAGCCGACGAAATAGGCGGGTATGAGATAGCAAAAGGGTCGACACTATTTATAAGTATCTACACTTTACATCGGCATCCAGAATTCTGGCAGGATGCGAATGAGTTCAGACCCGAACGATTTGATAATATGCGTAATGCCGGCATGGCGTATATGCCGTTTGGTCTTGGGCAACGAATGTGCATGGGGAAAAACTTTGCCATTCAGGAAGCCATGATTGTGTTAGTCTATTTGGTGCAACGTTGTCGTATACGTCTTGTTAGTAATACGCCAGCTCAGCCTGATCCAGGAATAACATTGCGGGTTCGTGATAAGCTGATGATGAATATAGAATGGCGGAAATAAATATAATATCTCTCTAAAATAATACAGGTGGATCGGTGTCAATAATCGCACAAATTAAAACCCCGGCAGAGTTAGCGCCCTATTTAAATGCCAGTGTCTACCAAAACTTCAATCCAGAAGTCATTGCGCAACAACAAGTTGATCTTCATCTGGCTTGCGTGGATGATTTTGGTCAGGTGCAGGCGCGTTGTTCATTATGGTGGTCCGATGTGCCAACGCTTGAGAATGAAAAAATAGGTGTGATCGGACATTATGCGACGGACATGGAGCAAAATGATAAGGATATGCCAACCGCGGTAATGTTAAATAATGCCTGTTTTTTGCTTAAAATCGAGGGTTGTACACGGGCGATCGGCCCAATGGATGGCAATACCTGGCGTAGCTATCGATTTGTTACCGATGAGGGTGATGAACCGCCATTTTTTCTTGAACCCACGAATCCCCCTGTTTGGTCGAGGTACTGGACAGATTATGGTTTTGAACCTCTGGCCGAATACAGTTCTGGTTTAACGACGGATCTCAGTCAACGAGATCACCGTCTTCCTAAAGTTGAACAGCGTCTCGAGCAAAAAGGGGTTCGTTTTCGTCCGCTGGATATCAACGATTTTGAGCAGGAGTTGCGCCGTATCTATTCCATTTCGGTGGTCAGTTTTAGCAAAAACTATTTATATACACCGCTGGACGAGGAAGACTTTGTGAATCAATACATGAAAGTCAAAGAACTGGTGATACCAGAATTGACGATTATTGCCGAGAAGGATAATGAACCCATTGGGTATTTATTTGCGATACCGGATATCAACGAAAAAAAACGCGGCGAAGCGGTTAAAACAGTGATAATCAAAACAGTTGCGGTATTACCCGACAACGGTAATGCCGGTCTAGGTGCTTTGCTAGTTGATAAGGTTCAGCAGCAGGCGCGTGGTATGGGGTTTGAGCGTGCAATTCACGCTTTAATGTTTAATGGTAATGTTTCTCGTAATATTAGTGGGCATTATGCGAGTTCAATGCGTACCTACACTTTGTTTTCAAAACCCTTTCGTTAAGATATGAATATTGCCGAGGTTCTGCAGCAGATAGCTGAACAACGTGCAAGTCAGACGGCGATCATTGATGGTTCGATTGGACATGAACGCGAAACGACTTATTTACAAATAAACAGTCAGTCTGCAAAGTTTGCCGCCTTATTAAAGTCGTATGGATTGCAACAGGGTGATACGGTATTGATTTTTCAGCCTATTAGTGCAGAACTGTATGTAATTCTGATGGCCATCTTCAGATTGGGTCTGGTTGCCATGTTTGTTGACCCTTCGGTTGGACTTGGTCATCTTGAACGGTGTTGTCAACGGGTGACGCCAAAGGTATTTATTGGAAGTACAAAGGCGCATCTACTCAGGTTTGTATCGCGGTCGTTGCGAACGATTCCGATCCAGATCGGTGTTGGAAAATGGCTGCCCTTTACTAAATCTTATTCAACATTAATGAACTTTAAACCGTTGGCCGAAATTGTCGATGCCCGTAATGATTTGCCAGCGTTAATTACGTTTACCAGTGGAAGCACGGGCATGCCAAAAGCGGCGGTACGAACACATGGATTCCTGTTGGCCCAGCATCGGGTGTTGGCGGATAATATTGATCATCAACCCGGCCAGGTTGATGTGAGTACGTTGCCTATTTTTGTCCTGGCGAACCTGGCTTCCGGTATAACCAGTCTATTGTGTGATGTTGACCTACGTTTCCCTGCTAAAGTGGATGCTAGTATTGTTTTGCGACAGGTAAATTCTTTTTCGGCGGTGCGTTGCGCCGCATCTCCTGCATTTTTTGAGCAATTGGCTGACTATTGTATAAGTAACAATATGAAATTACC
>QILH01000316.1 GCA_003233255.1 Gammaproteobacteria bacterium
GACTGGAACTGGCAACACTCAACACCCAGGTTGTACCGGCCATTATCCTTTCCCTGTTCGTACTTATCGGCAACCCGCTGATCGTCATGATCAGCCTCGGGGTCATGGGTTACCGCAAGCGCACCGGATTTCTGGCCGGTCTGACCGTGGCCCAGATCAGCGAATTCTCCCTGATCCTGGGAGCACTAGGCCTGAGCCTTGGCCATATCGACACCAGCACCATGGGCCTCATCACCCTGGTGGGATTGATTACCATCAGTGCCTCCACCTATATGATCCTGTACTCCCACCCCCTCTACGAACGTATCTCGCCCTGGCTGGGGATATTCGAACGTAAACGAGCGCATCGGGAAGAAACTCATCGGGATACAGAGCAAGATAAGCTTGATGTCATCCTGTTCGGGCTGGGACGATTTGGATCCGGGATTGCACGCGAGCTACGGCAGCGAGGTTACCGGGTACTCGGCGTGGATTTCGATCCCGATCTGGTACGTCGAAGTGAAGGGCACGGTTATGCCGTGCGCTATGGCGATGCCGAAGACCCTGAGTTTCTCGCCACCCTGCCGCTCGGAGAGGTGCGCTGGGTCTTGAGCAGCTTGCGCGAGATGCCGGTCAACCTCGCGCTATTACATGGTCTGCATGAGCAGGGTTACAGTGGATCTGTCGCGGTAACCGCACATACCGCTCGTGCTGCCGAACAGCTAAAAGACGCCGGAGCGGAACGGGTGCTGATCCCTTATGCGGATGCGGCTGCAGAGGCCGTAGATAACCTGTTTGGCACGGACGACACGTTGTCGCGACCACGCTGATGGCGATTTCACGTAAAGTAATCATCTTTGACTTTGAAAAAATTACACCGCAGTTTGTATTAACAACCGCCGCAGTTGTGCTGGCTTTGGGAATAACATACTGGCTTATCAGTAAAAGGACCTGACGGAGATTTTCAGGGACAGGTTAGTTTAACTAAATCACATCGTAATAAGATGTTCTGATGAATGATGATCTTGCATGGCTTTTTCTTATCATCCGCATCGACACTGCTGAGGTTCTGGGGGCAATCAACCCTTTGCAGACGCCCGGGTACATGGGCGCCGGCCATGCGGCTCTGCTGTTGTTTGCATAACTCATCTTCATTCCACTATGGCACAAACCAAGTCTGTTGCCGAACCTGTCGTTGCTAATCCTGACCCGAAAAGAGCGTTTACTGGAGGCGTTCTGCTATTGCTGAATGAGTGGGTTCAAGCTTGGATCTGGCTATCATTGGCATTCCCATCACCTTCAATTTGGCGTCCGTTAGCTTGCTCTAATGTAATCTTTATAAATCATGGAGTACAATGACGTCTATTCGTCCAGAAAATAAACAAACTGGATTGTCCGTCGTGGAGGACAATAATATGCAGAGATTCAAAGATATTCTTTGTGTCGTGGTGTCAGATGCTGACAACAAAGCGGTCATCGAACGCGCTGCCGCTCTGGCAGAAAGCAATCAGGCGCGTCTTACGGTTGTCGAAGTGATCGATGAAATACCACCTAATTTAAAGTCAGGCGAACGAAGCTTATTTCCTGAGGACTTCCAGGCAAAGCGAATTGCAGGGCTTCAAAAAGAACTGCAGGAGCGGGTCGCCCGCTGCACCAAAAATATCGAGATCCAGACCACGGTGCTGACCGGTATCTCGTTTCTGGAAATCATTCGCGAGGTTCTTCGTAACGGACATGATCTGGTGATCAAGACAGCAGAAAGCGGTGGACTGCTGGATCGAATGTTTGGTAGTGATGACATGCACTTGTTACGTAAGTGCCCGTGCCCGGTATGGTTAGTCAAACCGAATTCAGCAACAGCATATCACCGCATTCTCGCGGCCGTGGATGTCGACGATTATTATCCAAAACAGGAATTAAATGCGCGACATGCACTTAATGTTCAGATTGTTGAAATGGCAAGCTCATTGGCCCTGTCTGAATTCGCCCAACTAGACGTCGTGCATGTGTGGGATGCAATCGGGGAGATGGTTATCAATAGCATTTTTCACGATACCTCCGCTGAACAAATCGCGACCTATGTGGCGCAGGTAAAACAGCAGAACGAGGCTAATCTGGATACGCTCATGCGCGCGGTGACCAGCAATATCGGTCAGGATGCGCAGGGTTATCTCAAACCCCAAACCCATCTAATAAAAGGCACACCCCGCAAAGAGGTTCCAGCACTTGCCAAAGAAATTAAGGCTGACCTTGTGATCATGGGCACCGTCGCTCGCACGGGTATTCCTGGATTCATTATGGGAAACACAGCAGAAACTATTCTAGAACAGCTCGATTGTTCAATACTCGCGATAAAACCGCCAGGATTCGTAACGCCGGTTACGATGGAGAACTAAGCATTATGTTTCATGCTGCGGTGAGAAGTGTGAGAGCCGCATGAGAGCAACAGCATCGCCGTTTGTTCGGTTCGACCCTGTTTACGAAATAGCGATTCCGAAAAAGGTGTCCCAACTTATTTTGATTCGAATTGGGTTGATCTTGCCGGCGCGGCCGGAAAACGTGCCAACCTAAACTCGGCAATTAGTGCACATCGTTTAGGAACGATTATTTAGTCTAAAAATACCGGCCAGATCAAACGTCAGGGGGTGGGCTCACAATATCCTCATAGGCAAACCGCGTTTTGATATCACCACTGAATTCAAATACATCCAGGGTCTTTTCGTAGACATCGGCCGAGATGGAAGGCTCCCCCAACCAGCATCCCAGCTGTTGATAGGATTGTATCGTGTCGATCAAAACAGCCTGATCAATATCTGGGAAAAAGCCGGCTTCCAGCCTTGCTATCTCAGCGGCCTCCAGACTCACCGCAGCCCGCCTGCCGCGACGATAGGCTCGGAAGAAAGCGCCCGCCATGTCGGTGTTTAACCAGCTCTGAGTGGCACACAGGCTACTAAAGGCTACCGGGCCTACGACTTCGCCCACCGTCGCCACCACCGTACCCAGACCGTCCGCTTCAAGCCGCTGGGCAAAGGGGCCCTGCTGATGCACATAGATCCCCTGTCCGGCGCGATATGCGTCATCAATCGCCTTCACGTCGCCGACATCGAGTACATTTAATTCATTAAAATCAATGTCTTGCTTATAAAGAGCATACCGAAACATGGCGAGAGGCTGGAAGAAGTGATCGACTAGAATCGGCCTGGCAACGAGATCTTGCCACTGAAAGGGAGAAACCGACTGACGCGCGGTAATGAAAAAACCATCGCGTTGATTAATCTGGGCAAAATGGCGAATCGAACTGGTTTCGGCTCTGGCCAATCCGGCAAACCGAGTGGCCACCGCAGATTGCGCAACCTGTATCTGAGACGAATTGAGCCCCTGATCGACGGTGTTTACATCGGTCGCAATATCGTAGTGGGTTGCCAGTCCCTCATCCGCCAAATAACCGGCCGCGATGGTTAATAACAGGGGGCTGTAAAAGGCCGAATGCCTGAGCACGCGGATATGTATCGGGGTCATAAATTATGTGAAATAGTGATTTATTATTTTTGTTTTTTCGAAATGACGCGGCGCAGTGCATCCAGTGTGTAACGTTCGCCATTCACTTCATAGTCAATAAACATCAGTCCCAGCCCATCGCTTTCGACCCGGATCACTTTCATATTAAAGGCAATATCCGGCTGCGCGGAATCGAGCATGTGCATTATGACATGGGAGCCTGTCGGTAATTTAGGCACCGGATAGGCTTCAACAAAGACACCGGTATCGGATATATCCCGTGTTCGCGCAACAACCTCACCAATCGTGGTGTGGGTCAGTTGCACTCGTGCATTAACCAGACGACGGGCAAATACCCGTCGCTCTATAAAATCCTGTTGCGCATTTGTCGCCATTGTTCAACCTTAACCAATCCATTTTTTACAGTGTAGTTATATATATAGCTTAATTTTTCTTCTAATTCACGCAATTAAGCGCTTGGTTTTACAGGATTTTACGGTTTGCTACGAATTCGTAGCTAAAATACTGGCGGGTATTATGAAGGGAATATCCAGATCGGGGCGGATAACACCGGTCGTTCAGGGTATGGTGTTGTGACTTACTACATGCAAGGGACTGTGCTCGTAGGTCATGTCATTTTTACTCACTTGCCACTGCCTGCGAAGTTCATCCAGGGTGAAGCGGCGGCCATCCAGCTCGTAATCAACAATGGCCACACCCAGTCCATTATCCGATGAGTGAATCACTCGGGTGTTGAAAATAATGCCAGGATTGGCTGAATCGAGCATCTGCAAGCCAATGTGGGCACCACGCGGCACTCTGGGCAGATCGCTTAAACGCAGGAAGATGCCGGTATCGGAAACATTAATCGAGTAACCCTCGAGGGTACCCAGACGAGAATGGCTTACGCGCATGCGCGCTTGCACAGGAACGCGAGGAAATATGCGCCGATCGTCAGTATTTACTGCCACCTGATTAACCTCATATCGTCTATCAGATATGCTCTTCCTTAGCGTTACCATAAACGGTTGATTCATTTTCGTTTAATGTCATTCGTGAGCTATATTAGCGCTGTAATATATAGGCTTTTCGACAAGTGTGTAACTATGATCAGGTCACAGTTTGCAAACTTTTTTCAATATTATTAATAATGATTCTAAAAAGAGGGTATGCCGAGGCTAAATGTCCGATTCTCCAGCGGAAAAAGGATTATAAAAAACAGACACCAAACGAAAACTCCTGAAATTGTTCCTGAACATGCCGTACCTCACCTTTTAACTCAAGTGTCCTTATATCACCGTCCAGGGTCATAATGGATTCAAATTCCAGAACATCGCCGGGCTCAAAAGAAGAATGGCTCACCAGCCCCATCCCGCCCATAGAATAATCAAGCACTTCCAGACGCATATTATTACCCGACCCGGTGGTAACATTGTCCATG
>QILH01000293.1 GCA_003233255.1 Gammaproteobacteria bacterium
GCCCAGTTCGGCAAGCCGGTCTGAAATATTTTTGCGGGTGTCACTGACCTTACGTCGAGAAAATATATCCCCTTTTTTGAAAGTTACATTTTCTTCCATAACCTCGGGTGTTAATATTATATCACCCACTTTTTTAACATCACGGATGGTAAATATTTTACCTTCGGTAATATTTGCAGTGATATAGACATCCTGCTTGTCTGGCGTAAGTGACACCTGAGTCGAATCTATCTGGAAATTAATATAACCCCGATCCATATAATAGGAACGTAAGGTTTCCATGTCGCCAGCCAACACCTGGCGAGAATAGCTTTCGCGGCCGCCAAAAAACCCACGAGCCCCTAGCTGCATAATGCCGTTTAGTTTGTCATCATCATACACGTTATTGCCGATAACATTTAAAGCATAAACCGTCGCTTCTTCACCCTCAGAAATATTGATATCGATCTCGATTCGATTTCGTTCTAACGGTGTAGCAACCGTTTCAACACTAACACCGTATTTTCCTAAACCATAATATTGTCGTTTGAGCTCCTGAGACATCCGTGCCAGCACGGATTCATCATAAATCCCATTTACCTTGAAGCCTTGATCGCCTAGCGCTTTAAGTAATTGCTCAGATTCAATATCTTCATTGCCATTTAAATTTATCTTGTCAATTGATGGCCGTTCGGAAACAAATATAACTAATACATTGTTTTCTCGTTCAAAGCGTACATCTTTAAAAAAACCTGTTTTATAGAGCGTTCGAATAGCATTTGAGGAATCTTTTTCACTAAAACTGTCACCAATTTTAATCGGCAAATAATTAAACACGGTTCCAATTGAAATTCGTTGCAGGCCTTCTAAACGAATATCGTTAACAGTAAAAGTTTCAAATGCATTTGCGTTTGAGGCATACAGGAGTGATGCCAGTATAGATGCTGTCTTATTCATGTTATGCAGCCAGTCGTACTATATCGTTATAAAATGCGATCAGCATTAACATAACAAGCATCGCAATCCCTATTCGTTGGCCTATTGCCTCAACCGTTTCAGAAACAGGACTTCCTTTTATCGCTTCAATAATATAATAAAAAAGGTGACCACCATCCAGTATAGGAATGGGTAATAAATTTAATATGCCAAGACTTATACTAACCAGGGCTAAAAATAAAATAAATTGTACCGGTCCAATACTTGCGGACTTGCCCGCAACGACAGCAATAGTAACTGGCCCGCTTATATTACTGATAGACATTTCACCCGTTATAATAAGTCCAACAGCACGTAATGTCACATAGGAAACAACCCAGGTACGGTGTAGAGAGTACCCAACCGCCTCAAACAAACCAAATTGATTGTCTACCTTTTCAAATGTTGATGTAATCAAATCAGGGTTTGGTGCAATACCAATTTGACCGTATTTCCGACCTTCGTAGACTACTTCGCGAGGAGTTATAATAAGATTTATTCGTTCACCGTCACGCTCAATAAGCAGCTTAGTCTTTTTATTCGCCTTGTCCTCAAGATAGCGGCCAATCTGACTCCAGTGATTGATATTTTTTTCACCGAAAGAAATCAGGCGATCGCCGGGTTGCAATCCGGCCGTTTCAGCCGGGCTCGCTTTGACGACCTCGCCAACAACAGCCGGTAAATTTGTTAAATAAATCCCCAACGCATCAAACGGTCGCGGGTGACGCATAACTCGATCAATATTTAAACTCGAAAAATCTAAAACATAATCTTGAATTATGCCGGAGCCATCTATCGCCCTAAGATTGACACTGGAACGTGATACCACTCCCGGCAACATTTCCTGAAAAACAGCACTCCAGGTCGGCGTGCGCCAACCTTCGACACTGATTATTTCCAGATCACGCACCAGGCCTGCCTGTGCAGCAATCGAATCCGGTTCAAGCTGACTAATGACGGCCTTAGGTCCGGTAACACCCCAGACCGCAATCCCCCAGTAAATAATAAACGCAAAGAGGAAATTAAATGCCGGACCGGCAAGTACAATTAACGATCTTTTCCAGATTGGTTGGCGATTAAAAGCACGATGCTTTTCAGACTCATCGACCTCACCTTCCTGCTCATTCAGCATCGAGACATAACCACCAATCGGGAATACGGCTAAAACGAATTCGGTATCGTCCTTACCGAATTTCTTTTTCCACAAAGGTTTGCCCATGCCAATAGAAAATCGTAAAACCTTTACGCCTAGTTTTTTAGCAACCCAAAAATGGCCATATTCGTGAATGGCGACCAAAATCCCAATCGCAACTAAAAAAGCGACAACTGTAATAATAACACCTAACATTAATGTACTGCTCCAGCCTGCATGGTAATCTTTTCAATATAATCAACGGCTACAATTCTAGCATGACCATCCTCACTAACGACGGTCTCAATCGTATCAGCCGTCCTGGCGGTAATTTGTTCAAGCACGAATTCAACTGTCTTCGCGATACCGGTAAAGTTCAACTTTTTATCCAGAAAAGCCTGTACCGCAATTTCATTGGCGGCATTCAAAATGGTGGTTGCTGTACCACCGGTTTTCATCGCCTCCCTGGCAAGGCCTAAGCATGGATAACGCTGCATGTCGGGTTCAGCAAATTGCAGATCCGGCATGGAAATCAGATCCAGCATCGATACGCCCGACTCAATTCTACGCGGCCACGCTAAGCCATGTGCAATTGGCGTACGCATATCCGGCTGACCCAACTGAGCCAATATTGAACCGTCGACATATTCTACCATCGAATGCACGATACTTTGTGGATGCAGAACAACTTTTATTTTGCTGAGATCGGTGGCAAATAACCAGCATGCCTCTATCAGCTCAAGCCCTTTATTCATCATGGTTGCCGAATCAACCGATATCTTTTTCCCCATTGACCAGTTAGGATGAGCAATAGCTTGCTCGGGAGTCACCTTTGAAAATTCTGCCATGGGCAGCTCACGAAAGGGACCACCCGAACCGGTGAGAAGAATTTTATTTACCCCGATTTTATCTAAACCTTGGGCATAATCATCTGACATACACTGGAAAATAGCATTATGTTCACTGTCAATTGGGAGCAACGTCGCATCATTGTCTCGCACTTGATCCATGAATAATTTACCTGACATAACCAACGACTCTTTATTGGCCAGTAATATTCTTTTTCCCGCCTGTGCCGCCGCCAATGTAGATTGCAAACCGGCAGCGCCAACAATCGCCGCCATAACCACATCGACTTCTTTAAGGCGCGCCACTTGTTCCAGCGCATCAGCTCCATGTAATACCCGGGTATTAATTCCTTTTTGTTTTAATAATTTTTCTAATTTATCTGCCGCTTCTTCTGAAACCAACACGGCGTAATCAGGGTTGAACTCTTCGCATTGTTTTGCCAGTCTTTCATATTGCGAATGGGCAGTAAGCGCAATTATCTGGTACTCGCCCGTGTGCCGCCTGATAACATCCAGCGTGTTCACTCCGATCGTACCGGTTGCGCCCAACACCGCAACCCCAATCATTTCACACCCAGGATAATTAAACCCAGAATGAAAATGGGAGCCGCTGCCACCAGGCTATCAATACGATCCATAATTCCACCATGACCTGGCAAGATTTGACTGCTGTCTTTTATGCCTGCGCGGCGTTTAAATAAACTCTCCGTGAGATCACCTACTATTGAAAAACCAATCGTAATCAGCGCAATAAAAATAAACTTTAAAATATTCGTCGCGCTTATATCTAAATATAGTGAAAACAAATAAGCGGCAATAATCGTTCCAGCCAAGCCACCAATAACACCTTCCCAGGACTTGCCCGGACTGACATTCACTGCCAGCTTGTGTTTACCAAACGCCTTACCCGCAAAATATGCGCAGGAATCTGCAGCCCAGATAAGAATTAATAAGGCCAGGATATAAATTGATCCGTACGAGGCATCACGATGAAGAGCAACAATTGACAGGAATGAGCCCGCCAGAATGCCACTACCAAATATTAGCGTAAAAATCTTAATTAGTGACGACGTGTTATTTAGTGGCGTGATTTTTTTGCGGTTAAAATAAATAACCATAACTAAGGCGAACAACCAAAAGATACCCGCTAAATACAAAGCCGGTATCAAAAAAGATTGATCATAGTGCATTAAAACGGCTATCCCCGCAAAAACACCGCCATTAAACAGGGCAAAACCGACACGACCGATTTGACTGGTTATTCCGGATAAACGAGCCCATTCCCAGGCCCCAATACACAATATTACCGCCATCTCGATGGCAATCGCCGGATGCGGAAAACTCAGTACACTCCATATAACTAAGGGACCAAGCACCAGCGCCGTTATAATTCGTTGTTTAAGCATGCTCTCGTTGATCCGACTCGATAACTTGTGCGCCGGTACGTCCAAAACGTCGCTGTCGCATGGCAAAAGATGTGATCGCTTTAGCATATTCATCGCGATCAAAATCCGGCCATAACGACCGGGTGAAGTATAATTCACTATAGGCTAATTGCCAGATTAAAAAATTACTAATCCGTTGTTCACCACCGGTTCGAATAAACAAATCAGGTTCGGGTTGATCATTCATCGACAGGTGGTCATTTAGCAAATCTTCGGTAATGTCATCACTCGAAATTTCACCACGACTCACCAGTTCAGCAACTTTTTTCGTTGCCTGGATAAGATCCCATTTTCCACCATAGTTTGCTGCTATATTAAGCCGTAAGCCGACATTATCTTTTGTCAGCTGCATGGATTCATCAATTCGTTTCTGTAACTTGACCGGAAACGCATTTAAATCACCGATTATATTTAACTTCACTCCCGTCTCATGTAGTTTTGCTACTTTACGACCTAACGCGGTCATAAAAAGCTCCATTAACAAACCCACTTCTTTTTTGGGGCGCCGCCAATTTTCACTTGAAAATGCAAATAG
>QILH01000093.1 GCA_003233255.1 Gammaproteobacteria bacterium
TGGTGCCGAGGAGAGGACTTGAACCTCCACGGGGTTGCCCCCACTAGCACCTGAAGCTAGCGTGTCTACCAATTTCACCACCTCGGCAACGGATGGATTTTCTATATATCGCTGAATTTTATTAAAGCTATTCAGGGTCGCGACTTTACCGGCAAATCTTCTTGCTTGTCAATTTAAAACGCTAACTTTCTGCTTTTATAGCTGTTATAATTCAAAACTATATGAGCAAAAGACAAAAAGACCCTCACGCCGAGCGTGAATCCCTCAAGTACGACAATCCTATTGCCAGCCGTGAATTTATCCTCGAGTTTCTCGAATCTGCGGGTGTACCCTTAAAACTGGATGCGATTGCCAGCCATTTCAAACTCACCGATGAAATGGGCCGGACTGCCTTACATCGACGTCTGCGTGCGATGGAACGTGATGGCCAGATCCTGTTTAATCGACGCAAACAATATTGCATTGCCAGCAAGATGGATCTGGTGCCGGGGCGGGTTATCGCGCATCCTAGCGGGTTCGGCTTTTTAGTCCCGGATAAGGGCGGCGAAGACCTGTTTTTATCTGCGCGTGAGATGAGTGCGGTGATGCACAGCGATCGGGTCGTGGCCCGCGAGGTCGGTGTGGATCGACGCGGACGCCGTGAAGGCGTGGTGGTCGAGATACTTGAGCGCGGTATGCAACATGTGGTGGGCCGGCTGTTTATCGAAAAAGGCATGGGTTTTGTGATTGCCGACAATAAACGCATTCCTCAAGATATATTGATCGCCAAAGACGATTTTAATGGGGCCAAACACGGCCAGATTGTGTCACTGGAAATAATCGAATACCCGACTCGAAACCGCCAGGCTATGGGTAAGGTTATTGAAGTGATCGGTGATCACATGGCGCCGGGCATGGAGATCGATATTGCTATCCGTAATCACGATCTACCGCAAAAATGGCCAGCCGAGGTCGAAGCCGAGATAAAACGCATGACCGAACAGGTTTCGGAACAGGATAAAAGCGGGCGTGAAGACATACGCGCTCTGCCGTTAGTCACCATCGACGGTGAAGATGCGCGTGACTTTGATGATGCGGTTTATTGCGAACCAAACGGCAAAGGCTGGCGTCTGCTGGTGGCGATTGCCGATGTCTCGCATTACGTCAAACCGGGCAGTGCGCTGGATAACGAAGCCAACAACCGCGGCACATCGGTCTATTTCCCGGAACGGGTGATCCCGATGTTGCCGGAGATTCTGTCTAACGGTTTATGTTCGCTCAAGCCGAAGATCGATCGTCTGTGCATGGTCTGTGACATGAACATCGGTGCCAATGGCCAGCTCAAGGATTATCGCTTTTATCCGGCGGTGATGCATTCGCATGCGCGCTTGACCTACGACAAGGTGGCGGCCATGTTGGTCGATGGCGATACCGCCCTGCGTAACGAATATAAAGCGTTACTGCCGGCTCTGGAAAACCTCTACGGTTTATTCAAGATTTTGATCAAGGCGCGTGAAGGTCGTGGTGCGATCGAGTTTGAATCCACCGAAACCCGCATTGTGTTCGGCGAAGATAAAAAGATCGAACAGATCGTGCCGGTGACGCGCAACGATGCGCATCGATTGATCGAAGAATGCATGCTGATGGCGAATGTTGCGACCGCTGAATATTTAGATAAATACGAGATGCCCGCGCTGTACCGCAACCATGAACCTCCGGGCGAAGAAAAGTTATCTGAGTTACGCGAGTTTCTGTCTGAAATCGGTCTTAATTTAGGTGGCGGCAATAAACCTGAACCGGCTCATTATAAAAAATTACTCGAATCGATACGCGAGCGACATGACTCGCATTTAATTCAAACCGTGTTACTGCGCAGTCTGAGACAGGCGGTGTATGCCCCCGATAACCTTGGGCACTTTGGTCTGGCCTATGAGGCCTATGCCCATTTTACCTCGCCGATTCGCCGTTATCCGGATTTATTAGTACATCGTGCGATACGCCATATCCTCAGCGGGAAATCCGTTGAGCAGTACCTATATAGTATGGATCAGATGGCAATGCTCGGCGATCACTGTAGCGTCACTGAACGCCGTGCCGATGAGGCCACCCGTGATGCCACCGACTGGCTTAAGTGCGAATACATGCTGGATAAGATCGGTGAGCAATATGAAGGGATTATTACCACCGTGACCGGCTTTGGTATTTTTGTCGAGCTCAAAGATATTTATGTGGAAGGCCTGATTCATATCACGGCGCTAAAACAGGATTATTATCATCACGACCCAATCCATCATCGTTTGATTGGTGAACGTAGCGGTAACATGTATCGTTTAGGTGATCCGATCAATGTGTTGGTGGCGCGAGTGGATCTCGATGAGAAAAAAATGGACTTTGAGCTAGCGGATAAACAGCCGGATGTAAAACGAAATAAAAATGCCGGTAAGCAAAAAACCGGTTCAGGCTCGCGCAATAAAACGTCGGACAGGAAAAACCGAAGCAGAAATAAATCAAACAAAAACAAATCGAGCCAGAATAAATCAAGCAACAAATCATCAGCGAAGAAAAAAACCAACAAGAAAAAACTGACAAATAAAAAAACCAGTAAAAAGAAAGTTACAAAAGAGACCAGTAACAAAAAACAGAGCAATAAAAAAACAGCCAAAAAAAAATCCGTTAAGAAAAAAACGGCGACTAAAAAATCGGCCAGTAAGAAAAAATCCGCTGCCGGCACTAAAAAGAAACAGGCAAGACGCAGGTCGTAGTCCATGTCACGATCAGGGCGTAAATCTGGTTCGAAATCGGCCCCGCGCAGTGGGGCCATAACAGAGAAATCCTATCTCTATGGGTTAAACACCATTCAGGGCCTGTTGACGACCTCCCCGGAACGGATGCTCATCATCTATCTCGAACAAAATCGTAACGACAAACGTATTCAAACCATTCAGGATCTCGCCAGCCGACACGGTGTGACCATTCAGCATTGCCAGCGCAGCCTGCTTGAAAAACATCTCGGTGACGCCAATCATCAGGGCGTGATGGCCGAGGTGAAGCCGATTGCCGCGCAATCAGAAAATGAACTCTATCAATTACTGGATTCTTTAGACGCTACGCCTTTTCTATTATGTCTGGATGGCGTAACCGATCCGCATAATCTTGGTGCCTGTTTACGCACTGCGGATGCCGCGGGCGTGCAGGGCGTGATAGTGCCCAAGGACAATGCCTGCAGCCTGAATGCAACGGTCAGTAAGGTGGCCAGTGGTGCGGCGGAGATGATGCCGTTTTTCTCAGTGACCAATCTGACGCGCTGTCTGCGTGAATTGAAGGAACGGGGAATCTGGTGTGTTGGTCTGGCTGGCGAGGCCGAGCAGGATTTGTATCAAACTGACCTGAAAGGCCCACTTGCTATAGTGATGGGCGCAGAGGGGAAAGGCCTGCGGCGCTTAACCGCCGAGACCTGCGACAGCCTGGCCTCGTTGCCGATGTTTGGTCATGTCAGCAGCCTGAATGTCTCTGTGACCACCGGCATCGCACTGTATGAGGCGGTGCGCCAGCGAACGTAATCGGTTATTCCATTGCTTTATCCGTCATACCCGCAGAGCACTTTTCCCCTGGAGAGCGGAATCCATAATCAAAAAAGCAAAAAGGGATAGGTTCAGACATCGATTGATGCCAAAAAACGAACGGTGACTGGACGCGCAAGTTGACTGAAGAAGCTAATTCAGATTGGTGAGATTTGTGTGCTATTTTGTACCAAAATAGGTATATACCCTTGCTATATACTTTATGCTATATATAATATGTATATAGCATAAAGAAGAGGAGAGTAAACATGGCCATCGGTTCAGTATTTGAGAATAATCGCACCCAGGCCGTTAGGTTGCCGGCTGAAACTCGATTTTCAGACAAGGTTAAAAAAGTCATGGTAAGGGTGGTTGGGCAAGAACGTATTCTTTCGCCCGTTGATAAGGCCTGGGATAGCTTCTTTCTTGCCGAAGATTCTGTCACCGATGACTTTCTGGAACAAAGAGCCACACAAGAGCAGAGTGAAAGAGAAGCGTTTTAATGTTGAAGTATATGCTTGATACCAACATTGTTATTTACGTGATTAAGAACAGACCCATTGAAGCATTAGGTGTCTTTAATGAGCATGCGGGGCATATGTGTATTAGTTCTATCACGCTGGCAGAACTTTTACATGGAGCAGAAAAAAGTGAGAAACAAGAACATAATTTTAAAAAAGTTGAAGACTTTATATCCCGATTAGATGTTCTTACGTATGGTGATAATGCAGCGGCACATTATGGGGAGATACGAGCCACCCTTGAGAAAAAAGGTAAGCCGATCGGTGTTAACGATTTGCATATAGCTGGGCATGCCAGAAGCGAAGGTTTAATCCTTGTAACAAACAATGAAAAAGAGTTTGAGCGGGTAGAGGCATTAAGGATTGAAAATTGGGTAAAAAGGTCGGAATAATTAGGGTCAGAGTAAAAATCATGAAATCAGATAAAAGAGTTTTTACTCTGACCCCAAATATCTGTATTTTGAATCGAATCAATCATTCCCGCGAATGACAGCTAAAATAGGAACGATGCGGCTTCAATGTCCTTTTCAAGGGAATGAGGGCAACAAACGGATGATTCGCGAATCCCAGGCCAAATACGAATTTAAGTACATGCAATATCACAATTTATTAGCCCCAGCTTTGCTTGCTAAACACCCACTTCATTCTGTACAATGCGCCGCTCACTTGGGTGTCTATCTACTGGCATCTGAGTGAACCACAATTTGATTTATCCTTGCTCCACCCGTTGACCCAGCTTTGGGGAATGAGGGGGGCTTAACCAAAGGGAAACACTATGCGACATTATGAGATCATATTTTTGGTCCATCCTGACCAAAGCGAACAGGTCCCGGCGATGATACAAGGCCACCATCGAAGGCAAAGAAGGCAAGATTCACCGCCTGGAAGACTGGGGTCGCCGCCAGCTTGCTTATACCATTCTAAAAATTCACAAAGCGCACTACGT
>QILH01000049.1 GCA_003233255.1 Gammaproteobacteria bacterium
AATGGCACTGGGCGACTCGACTGAAACCTGCATTTAAAACCTCACCTAAGATATTGAGTAAAAAAAGAATTCATATTAATTAATGGTGCGGATGGAGAGACTCGAACTCTCACGCCTCGCGGCACCAGAACCTAAATCTGGCGTGTATACCAATTTCACCACATCCGCAAAAAGACGGCGATTATACCGATAGTTAGTCATTGAATCTAATCAATAGATAACATTAATCATCAGTATATTGAGAGAACTGAGCCAAATGATTTGGTAGGCCGTATAGGGGTCGAACCTATGACCAATGGATTAAGAGTCCACTGCTCTACCAGCTGAGCTAACGGCCCATCGACGGAAATTTTAACATTAAAAAACAGGACTCAAAGATGATTTTTTTGCTTAAACTCTAAACAGTTCAATATTCGTCTCTGACCCCATTTTTTTAAAAAAGGGGTTTTTACACCCCTTTCTTACTCATATTTTACAAACGAATAAGCTCGTTTCGAATACGATCATTGAGCAGTCTTATCCAGTGATTATAGCGTTTATGAATCACCGAACCGTTGTAACGCATATTGCTACTGTCATTATAGGTAATGCTATACGAGTTAGCGTTGTATTTAATATCAATCTTGGCCATAAGATTTGACTTAAAAATCGTAGCCTGAATGAAACCGGGCTTAACATCTTTCATTTGCCAGCCTTTAGCGGTTCCGGCAAGTATAATGGCTTTTTTAACCTGTTTGGTTTTAGTCTTGTTTCCAGAAGCCGTTGTTACCGGTGTGCCCGTAAAATTAAGTATCGGCGCCGTAGTTCCACACCCTAGAAAAAAAACTGTACTAACCAGTAGCGGAATGAGAGCGAAGCTTTTGCGTGACATATACATCTCCTTTATTTGTTTGTCGAAAAAGAAAAATCAAAATATTATAATTATAAAAAATTGGGGTGGCTGAAGGGACTTGAACCCTCGACGACCGGAATCACAATCCGGGGCTCTACCAACTGAGCTACAACCACCATTAAAGATAGAAATAATACTATTTTTTGGCACCTCCGGCAGGATTGATTCGCTCTTTCTAAACTCACCCTGCGGGTATGCTTTGTACATCCTGATTGACGTCGTCAATCGTTCGAACCCGGCTGAATATAAGTTCGTCGCCGGTTCGAATCCGTACTTTCGCAACCTCTTCGGAACCAGAATCCCTCAGAAATCACTGACTAAATTGGCGCGCCCGGCAGGATTCGAACCTGCTACCCTCGGCTTAGCTTACCACTACAGTTTTCACTGCCGAAAAAGGCTATCCCAAGCCATTTTCCGTTTGGGGTCTGGACCATCTCTTCACCATCTCAGGTGCTGCACGTATGGCCTCTACGGATCCCTTAAGCTTGCTACCGCTATATTCTAGCCCTTTGCCTGCTTACGATTGTAATATTAATATCACAATCAGCGGTTTCCTCGGGATTACCATCAGCCCCATATTTAACAATGGGCTGTTAAGGCTTCCCCGATATAGTGCAGTCCACTCAGTAAGTTGTGTTTCCCTGCTGAGGCTCCTGATGTTCGCACGTCGTGCGAGCTTAAAGGCCGATGCTCTATCCAAATGAGCTACGGGCGCACATGGCTTAACAACATCTCCGGCTAATTTTGGAGGTGATGAAAAATTTGGTCGGGGTAGAGAGATTCGAACTCCCGACATCCTGCTCCCAAAGCAGGCGCGCTACCAGACTGCGCTATACCCCGTTTCTAAGGCGGGCGATAATACTCTGGCCTATCTATAAGGTCAAATACCATGGTAATTTTACTTGGCGAACAAGGCGTTACCTGCGATCATGACGGTCTCTTCAGGGGTTTGGGTGTCTATGAGCGCAAAATTAATCGACGGGAAGGCCATTGCGGCGGAATTACGACAGGAACTAAAACAACAGGTTAGCCAGCGTCTTTCCAAAAACCTTGGCGCTCCTGGGCTGGCGGTGATCATGGTGGGTAAGGATCCTGCTTCGGCGGTTTACGTTAGAAACAAACGCAAGGCCTGCGATGAAGTGGGTATCACCTCGTTTGCCTATGACCTTGAGAATAATCTTGCTGAAGACGAACTCATTAAGCTGATCGATGAACTCAATGCAAATTTGGATGTTCATGGCATTCTGGTACAACTGCCCTTACCGGAACACATCGACCAGAACAAAGTCCTGGAACGCATCAAACCAGAAAAAGACGTCGATGGTTTCCATCCATACAACATTGGTCGCCTGGCTCTGCGCATGCCGGTTTTACGTTCCTGCACACCGCGCGGCATTATGACTCTGCTCGAAAAATCAGTCGGTGATGTAAAAGGCATGGACGCTGTGGTTGTTGGCGCATCGAATCATGTTGGCCGTCCGATGACGCTTGAATTATTACTCGCTTGCGCGACCACGACAACCTGTCACCGCTTTACCCGTGATCTGGCGGCACAGGTTAATCGCGCCGACCTTGTTATCGTTGCGGTAGGTAAACCGGGTATCGTAAAAGGCGAATGGATCAAAGCCGGGGCGATCGTTATTGATGTGGGTATTAATCGGCGGGACGATGGCTCGCTAGTGGGTGACGTTGAATTCGAATCAGCCAGTCAAAAGGCCAGCTGGATCACCCCCGTCCCCGGTGGCGTGGGGCCGATGACCGTTGCTACTTTATTACAAAATACCGTGGAAGCCGCTGGCTAATGTTATTGCGGCGTTAGATATTTCCCCGCCTCATCAGGCATGCCTTTAAAACAGGCCTTATAGTCCACTCGCTCCATCACGTCAGTAGAGCCGCCCATTGCATGAGCGATCTCATCTTCATCGAGAATAAAATTTACATCTTCATTTTTTAATTTGCCCGTACAGCGTTCGACGATACGATCACCGGTTGCCTCAAAGGTTCGAAAAGCATGCAGTTCACCATTGTAAATGTGAAGACTGACCAGCGTCTGAGTCGGTGCATTGCGATAATTTGGTAAATAGGCTGCAGAATAATCCCGTAAAATCCGCCCTTGATCGTCACGCACAAACACTTCGATCGAATGCATCAGGTTGGGATTTTGCAATTCCCATTGAACAAGTGAAATAAGTTTGCCGGTCGTTTTTTCATAATAACCATCTTCTTTATAAAATTTCGGGTTACCAAAATAACCACCCAGCCGGGTTTTTTTACTGGTTTCAGTTTTTGTCGTAAGGTGTTTATGTAGCACCAGAACATCATCAGCGAACTTGTTCCATTTGCGCGCATGTTCATTATCCCCTCGTACCGTTTCCGCACTCGCGTTAACAGAAACAAATAACATCGCCATAACTGTGCCGAGAAACCATGTGTAATTATACTTAGTTGTCATATTAAATAACTCTCAATCGGTTGTATAAGTTATGCTGTTCAGATTATAAAAGCGTTATAAAGTTCAGTGTTACTCGCGGCGCCAGCTCGTGCTTCCGGCCCCATCTTCTAACACGACTCCCGCGTCCTGCAGTTCTTTACGAATCCTATCAGATAAAGCAAAATCTTTATCGGCACGCGCCTGGTTGCGTTGCGCTATTTTCTGTTCAATTTCATCGGCGGATAGTTCCCCGCTTTGTCCGGCCTGTAAAAAATCCTCGGCATCCCGTTGCAATAACCCTAACAGTTTGGCGAGTGATTTCAACTCCGTTGCATAGCGGGCGGCCATCATTGCTTGATCAATTTTGAGTTTATTAATTTCATGGGCCAGCTCAAACAAGATGGCCTGAGCCTCCGAGGTGGCAAAATCATTGTCCATCGCCGCAAAAAAACGGCTTGAATATTCTGATGGTGCTAACAGTGATTCGTCGATCTCAATCCCACGCAACGCCGTATAAAGCGTAGTCAATGCATTTTTCGAGTTATCCAGATGCACATTAGAATAATTCAACGGGCCGCGGTAGTGACTGCTTAAGATGAAATACCGTAGAACTTCAGGATCGTAACGTTCCAGCACCTCACGAATGGTAAAAAAATTACCCAGCGATTTGGCCATTTTTTCATTATCGATCTGCACAAAACCGTTATGCATCCAGACGTTGGCAAACGCCTCCCCGGTGGCGCCGCAACTTTGTGCAATTTCATTCTCATGATGCGGAAATTTCAGATCCATTCCTCCGCCATGAATGTCGAAATGATTGCCCAGGCAATGGGTCGACATCGCCGAACATTCAATATGCCAGCCCGGACGGCCTTTACCCCACGGCGAATCCCAGTGCGGTTCGTCCGGTTTGGCGGATTTCCATAACACAAAATCCAATGGATCCCGTTTGGCTTCATCCACTGCAACCCGCGCTCCGGCACGTAAATCTTCAAGCTGTCGTCCAGAAAGTTGCCCGTAGGCCTCAAATTTGGCGACCGCATAATAGACATCGCCATTTTCAGCCTGATAGGCATACTCTTTGTTCACCAGAGCCTGAATCATCTCGATGATCTGCGGCATGTGGGCCGTGGCGCGTGGCTCCTGGTTCGGTGAAAGCACCCCGAGCGCCCGCGCATCTTCATTCATGGCCGTAATAAATTCCTCGGTTAATTCGGTGATATTCAGGCCCCGTTCATTGGCCCGCGCGATAATCTTGTCATCTATATCGGTAATATTTCGAATATAGGTAACATGGTCAGCCCCATAAATATGAGTGAGATAGCGATAGATCACATCGAACACGACTAATACACGTGCATGACCAATATGACAGTAATCATAAACCGTCATACCGCAAACATAGAGGCGAACGTTTTTGGCATCCAGCGGACTAAAAGGCTGGGATTTTCGGGTTAGGCTGTTATAAATCTCTAGCATGGACAAAGACTACTCAAATTGTGTGACGCACTAGAATAAACCAAAAATGATCGCTGCACAAAACCTCAACTCGGTTTAATATACGCC
>QILH01000096.1 GCA_003233255.1 Gammaproteobacteria bacterium
GTTGCTGTGGGTGTACTTGGAGATGATTTACCCTGGGGGCTAATCTATCTGGGTATGGCCATTGCAGTGGTGATTATCCTGATTGACCTTGGCTTGCGCTGGTCGAACAATAGCCTGCGACTTCCGGTGATGGCGGTTGCGGTAGGCATGTATCTTCCAGTGACCTTATCGGTGCCAATTTTCATAGGGGGGTTGGTCGCTCATTTGATTCGTCATGCGTCTGAGTCAAAACGACAAGATGCCACCCTGTTTGCTTCGGGTCTGATCGCTGGTGAGGCCCTGATTGGGATTCTACTGGCCATTCCATTTGCTCTTATGCAAGATACTTCATACTTTCATTTAACCACAAACCGAGATGCGCTCTGGATTAGTGTTGCCGGCGTTGTTATGCTTGGTTACACGGTTTATATGTTATGGCGTAGTGGCATGAAGTTGTCGCATTGATATACCTTCGCGCCTTGCCGCGAAGCATAAAGGGTCTTGTGATATTAAGATTCTTCGCTACGCTCAGAAAGACAGACTCGCGAAGTGCATACGATTTTTTGCTAGGCTCAGAAAGATAGACTTGCGGAATGTATATACATGTTGTCATCCTGAGCGAAGCGAAGGATCTTTAAGTTCTTGTCGTGAGACCAGTGCATGTTTGTATTTTAAAAGCGATCAAAAGATATATTAAGGAGTCCGAGATGATAGAAAGTTTCGTGATGAAAAGCCCGGTTGGTTATCTCTATATTGAAACGTGTGACGATACGGTCATTGGCCTCGAATACAACACATCTAAACGACCCGGCAGGAGACGCTTAAGTAAGCAACAGACCGTTGTTAAAAAACATATCGAAGCTTACTTTTCTGACAAATCTGAATTTGATTTAAACCTGGAGTTAACCGGAACCACGTTTCAAAAGAGAGTATGGGCGGTGTTACAAAAAATACCAGCCGGAAACGTAAAAACCTATGGTGATGTAGCTAAACAATTAAAAAGCAGCGCTCGTGCGGTCGGCAACGCCTGTCGCGCAAATCCGATTCCATTGATTGTTCCCTGTCATCGTGTGATATCCAGAACAGGCATAGGTGGTTTTTCTGGAGAGACAAAAGGTGCCAGTATCGATCGAAAACGTTGGTTGCTTGCGCATGAAGGTGTTTGCGTTTAATCATTATGCTCCTGATCATAGATATAATAATTATTTCAACAAAGTTACGACCTTAAAAATAATTGGATACATTAATCGATCAATTTATCGATACTATCTGGATGGAGCAGGGCTTAAGTCAAAATACGCTTACCGCCTATCGCACGGATCTAAAAAAGTTAGCTGAATGGCTGATAAAAAACAGGCGGCCTGCGTTGGTTGATGTGCAGCGCAACGATTTGCTTGATTATCTGGCATATCGAAAGGAAGCACACCATAGTCCGCGTAGCAGTGCAAGAATGTTATCGAGTTTGCGTCGATTCTATGCTTACTGTTTGCGTCAGGGTCTGATAGACGATAATCCAACTCGACTGCTCGATTCACCGAAATTAGGTCAGCCCTTACCTAATTCTATTTCTGAAGATGAGGTCGAGCGTTTACTTGCGGCGCCGAATCTGGATACCTCCTTCGGTCTGAGAGATCGAGCAATGCTGGAACTTTTGTATGCAACGGGTCTGCGGGTTTCAGAGTTGGTAAATTTAAGCACGGATCAGCTTAATCTGCGTCAGGGTGTCCTGAGTGTAATGGGTAAAGGCGATAAGGAGCGGCTGGTGCCCATCGGCGAAGAGGCGATAAACTGGCTGGAAGAGTACCTTCGTTCTGCCCGTCCTGAACTTGTTCAGGACAGTCTGTCCGGCGCCCTGTTTTTAACAAATCGGAAAGCGGGCATGACTCGACAGGCGTTCTGGTATTTGATTAAACGCTATGCAAAGCAGGAAGATATTCGTAGTCATTTATCTCCTCACACTCTGCGCCATGCCTTTGCGACCCATTTATTGAACCACGGAGCGGATTTACGCGTGGTGCAGATGCTGCTTGGCCACAGCAGCGTTTCGACCACCCAGATTTACACCCACGTTGCCAAAGCTCGGTTGAAGGCCCTGCATGCCAAACATCATCCACGGGGCTGATTTTTCATAATATAGTGCAATAGCTGAACTATCGGGGTGTATTATGAGTCGAACGCTTTATAATACGCTCGTTTTCAGAATTTACGGATGGGGATTACCAATGAAGTTGTTAAAAGTAGTTATGTTAGGTGTCGTTTTGGGTTTCCCTGCGGCGGTCAGTGCCGATAGTAAAAAAGACGAAATTAAGTTGATTAAAGCTCAGGTTATGAAAGAGCTTAAAAGCGAGCCAGGTTCGATTAAAGAATCTCCCATATCAGGTCTTTATGAAGTCGCGGTTGGTTCACAAATATTTTATTTTTATAAAGATGGTCGTTATGTTATCTCTGGCGATCTATTTGATATGAAAGAAGGGCTTAACCTAACTCAGACCGCCCGTAGCAAAGCACAAATGGCGGCGTTAAGAACACCTAAACCCGAAAATATCGAAGCTTTAAATAAAATGGGCGAAAAAACCATGATCATTTTCGCCGCGAAAGGAAAAGTTAAACATACCATTTCAGTGTTTACCGATATCGACTGCGGGTATTGCCGGAAGCTACATAATGAAATGTCCAAATACAATGCACATGGAATTACGATACGTTATCTGGCCTATCCGCGTGCCGGAGTGGGATCCGCTTCATATAAAAAAGCGGTTTCAGTATGGTGTGCGGATGATAGGAAAAAGGCACTCACCATTGCCAAAAACGGGGGGGCCGTGAAAGAAAAGACCTGCGATAATCCAGTAAAAGCACATATGGCCCTGGGGCAGAAATTTGGTGTGAATGGAACGCCTGCATTAGTATTAGAAAATGGCCAGCTATATCCAGGTTATGTACCGGCCGATAAATTAATAAAGTTACTGGATAGTATTAAAAATGATTCTAAATAATGTTTTTAAATTAATTTAACATGCTGGCCATCTTTTGTCGGTAGCGAGAGACCAGTTCTCCGCTACCGCCTAGCATTTCAAATACCTTTATCATTCCCTTTCGACCCGCGTCATCGTTAAAGCTGCGATCACGGCGCATGATCTCTAAAAATTGTTCCAATGCCAGTTCGAATTTAGACTGGGTAATGTAGTGTGAGCTTAACTGATACCGAAGTTCGTTATTGCTGTCATCATTTTGTAACTGTGCCAGTAAGGTATTGATATCTGCACCGCTTTCGCTAGCAGTTTTTAGAAACTCAAGTTGTCCGAGCAGAGCTGAGACTTCCGGGCTGTCTTTAACTTCCGTTGGCAAATTTTCTAGAATGGCGCTGGCGTCTGCGTATTGTTTTTCATTCATCAACACGTTGACGTAAAGGATTCGGTTTTGGCTGTTATCGGGATCGTCATTTACAATCGCGATCATATCCTGAATGCAATCGCGATCACCTTGCTTGTATTTTTCTAATGCCAGCTGCATCAGCTCGTCTGATTTATGGATCATGTGTTTATCTATTAGAGCACGGATTTCCTGTTCCGATTGGACTCCCAGGAATTCATCTACAACCTGACCATTTTTAATCAGCTTGACGGTTGGCACACTGCGAACTGCATATTCCTGAGCCAGGGCCTGTTGTTCGTCGATATTAACCTTGGCCAGTTTGAAGTCGCCTTGATAACTTTCGGCAAGCGATTCCAGTAGCGGCATCAATGATTTGCAGGGGCCACACCAGGGTGCCCAGAAATCGACCAGCACAAGCTGTTCTGAGGACGCGTGGATAACGTCTCGGCCGAAGGTGTCGACACTCACATCAAATGAATACATAGAAGTTCCTGTGCAGATGAATACGTAAAATGTTTATTGGGGTGCCATTAACTAATTTCAAGACAGATCGGTACGCTGGTAAATATTAATCGGGTTCGGGTTGTCAGTGTCGGGTAGAGTTGTTGCACGCCCTCACGATACAGGCTTAACTGGGTTCGATATTGGTCTGCGAGCCTGTTTATTTGTTGCTTACTATCATCCGAACTTGAATCGGATGATTTTTCGATTTGATGTGTTTTGTAGTCAATCACAATGGCCTCGGTTTCGGTGATAACGAGTCTATCAATGATGCCGTGTACTCGCGCGCCTATGTGTGTGAAATAGATCGGTATTTCACTAAAGGCCTGCTGATATTGGTCGCTTGAAAAATATTCAGGAAATTGATTAATAGTTTGCTCTGTCTGCAACCAGTTATCGCGCAAGGTGTCATCGGATGGATTGTTAATACCAATGAGTGAATTTGATTGAATGTATTCGTTGAGCGATTGGCCTGGGTGGTTCGACAACCACAACAACATGTCATGAATTTGGGTGCCACGTTGTAAGGCTTCATTTTGTGAAAGATCACGGTTGAGACTGGATTGTGCGTATTGATTATTTAGATCAGTATGACTTGGTGCAATCTCGATTAAGCTGCTTTCGTAGTTAACCGGTTGTTGTAATCGATTATCGATTTTATTCGTAACGGTGACTTTTTTATCTATAGCGATTGGTTTGTTGATGATACCAGAGCAGTGTGTTAATTCACTGACTTGTTGGTAGCTGGCGTCAACTTCAAATTGATCGCAGATTTGCTGATACCAGCCGCCAGGTTTCTTGTTGCCCGAGATATATAGGTATTGTTTGGCTCGGGTAACCGCCACATAAAGTAAATTGTTGTCTTCCTGTGCCTCTTTCGCCTGTTGTTGCTCCATGGCTTGCTGACATAAAGTTGTTGGGTATTTTGTTGATGGCGAAAGTAAAAATAATCGAGGTTGTGGATCATCGCTGGGC
>QILH01000072.1 GCA_003233255.1 Gammaproteobacteria bacterium
GGGTGGGCCGTATCGGTCGTAATAGCGTTTCTCATATCTAAATTCAGCAGGCCCCATTGCACGATGGACACTATTATATAGTGGCGCTCGATTCCAGATGGTCGAGGGGGGTGGGTAAACTGGATTAGCCTGGAAATTTTCGTATGAAGGATAAAGCGACCTCTGAACACGGGCCGAATCAGTATCACTAACCGATTTTGTATGCGCGCTCGGATCGCTCAAAGTAAGATCGTTTCGGCTAATCCAGCCAATAAAACCTATTGTAAAAAAAATCACCAGTAAGATCGGCAGCTTACCGCGCCAAAACGGTTTGCTTTTATGTTCAGGGTAGGTATTTTCGTCCCGCATCACACCCATGTTTTTTAGTTTAAGTTTGAGTCTGGATAGTTTATCTTCAGTTGTTTCCTGATCTTCTGTCATAACCTTCTCCGCCTATTAACTCTCTGTTTGTCCTGATGGCCGTGTATATTGATCATTTAACGTCTGAATGGATTCGTTGGTTTTATCAAGAATCCTGTTTAAATAATTGCGGGTAAAACGATGCCAACCCACCACATCCGGCCGAAAAATACTCCGTAAAAAGCGAGTATTTTTTATTACCGCCCGTCTCAACGATGCTGTACCTTCCTCGTATATATCATTTTCCAAACTCCGCAACACCGAGCGTAATGACAAGACCCGCATCCCGTGGTGTATTAAAAATAACATCAGAAAAATGACCGCACCGCCTATGATTGGGTACCAGATATTTTCTGCTAATCTTTCTAAACTACTGGCAAACCAGGAAGAATATCCCCACTCGCCCTGAAAGAAACCACCCGCCAGTAACCCCGCCAACAGCGCAGCACCGATAAGACCAAAGGCAATGCCATCACGCCACAATACGCCCCGCCCCCAGCTGCGTACAAGCTCACGCAATTTAGGAACAGTGTGCTGTTCAATTTCACGCGTCATTTTATCCAGATTTCCCAGAATGCGGTAAATACGATCGACATGCACCTGCTGAATGCGATCAACGATCTCGTCCATGTCCTGCTTACATTTATTTTGCAGCCGCGTTTGCGCGTTCGTTTTATTTATGTCTTCAACCGAATCTGGATTATATATGGTAAAGAATTTACCGGCGGTCAGACCTTCCTGCGCTAATGCCTTTTGCCATGCGGCCACCACCTCTTCCGGGTTATCCTCTTTTGCGGTGGTATCCATTTGATTAAGGATATAAATAAATTTATTTGAATCTTTGCGTGAAAGGGTTCCTGCGACCAGATGCTCAAGCGTATCCGACATGGTTCCAGCTTCAGGATGGCGAGCATCAAAAAATACTAGCACCAGATCCGACAGATCAATAATATAGTCGGTTATCTTCAAGGTTGATGTTCGTTGTGCATCGGCATCGAATCCCGGCGAATCGATAAATATATACCCCCTGGCCTGCTCAGCCGGACATGTCTTAAGTTGTAGATAGCCATTTACATGTGCGCCTTCGCCAGGCGCGACTTTTTCAAGCTCAGCCGCCATCTGGAAAAAAGGAAAACGGGGATCGGCATCAAGTGCAATGCCTGGTAGAGTTCGTGATTCACCATTATTGGAATAACTGATCACGGTAAATTTGTCGTCAACCGCCTGATTGCCCGTGTCTTGCAGGGGGCAGTTAAGATATGAATTTAGAAAAGTTGATTTTCCGGCAGAATAGGTTCCCAGGATCGAGACCAGTGGCCACCAGGGTATTTTCGTCGCGTAAGATTGATCGCTACCCAGCAAACCCAGTCGATATCCTATGGCGTCTAAATGTCGAAAACCTTTTACAGCATCAACCAATAATGGGCTTTCATTTTGCAAATGAGTTTCAAGTTTTTGCAAATGATGTTTAATTTCCCTGCTTGCTCCAAACATAGTGACTCTCCTCCCTACCAGGGCATAAATGTATTCATAAATTGCATTGGCCGTGAAACGCTGTTATTCATTACCGACAGGTCATAGCGCATTTGCCCCATGGACATACTCATATTCCGCATATGCACATTCATCTCTTTCATTGATGAGGACTGAGAATCTACGGTCTGGGTCAGCAACACCATATTCTGTGATACTGAACTCATATTGGTTGCTATCGTCTCCATATGATGTGCAACCCGACTGACATCACTGGTCAAGTTATAAATAAGATAAAACCCATACGCTGCAAGTAGAATAAAAGCAAACAGGGAAGGATAGACAATCGATTCCCAGCGTTTGGCACTGGCCATAAATGCGGTTGATAACGTATCTAAACTGCGCGACAAACAGTCTTCCATATCCATTGCGGGTGTGGTTTTATTCTCTTTCTGTGCCTGACGACATTCGGACGGATCAATCGCACAACTCACTGGATCACCTGTGCAACCTTCTCTACTCTCGTCGCATATATTATTTTCAGTCATGACTACCTCTTAAAATAGACTTATCAATGTAACTTACTTCGTAATTTTTCTGCACTCTCAGGATCAAGCCCCTGAATCACTCGATACAAATATGGGACTTGTTGCCGTTTTCCCTGCTCTAATAAACAGATGGCAGCCTCATAAAACGCAACTCCGGCCTGTTTCCATTTTCCCTGCGAATAAAGCACATTACCCATTTCACCATATATATCTGGATTGTCCGGGTTTAATTCACTTAATTCTTTATACAGTTGGGTTGATTGTTCTGGTTTTCCATTTTGAAATGCGATGCGAGCCCGATCAAATAATTCTGACTGCACTGCGTCAGCGGATGGCTGATCGGTATCCGCAGATTCTATATTATCGTTTTTTTCAATTATTAATTTATTCTTTTTCAGTTCTACCATTTTGTCCGTGTTATTTTCTGGAACCGGCATTACCTGAACCTCTACCGATGAGGCTTCATCCTGCTCGACTTGAGTTTCCAATGTCTCATCTTCACCCTCAAGGGCGGCCGGCTCTTCGATCTCAGTCGACGTTTTTTCAGATGCACTTACATCCTGCTGCTTAGTGGTAACCGGCTCCCCTCCCTCTACATTGTTAGCCGTTATTTGAACTGGCTGTTTTTCTTTTGGTGACACACCAGCCCAGATTAATGATGAATCCACATAGTAATCGATTTTAGTATTTATATTTTCCGGAAACAATTGAACACGGTAGACGTAGGCCATGGCCAACGCAGCGAAAAATATGATCAGCAAACCATGACTTAATATATTCCGTAGAAACTTCATTTATCTAACCTCAACTATTTAATTTAGTGCGTATTTTAATATCTGGGAACAAAAATTCTGCAAACAGCGAAAATTCTTCAACTGCTTTGCTGCGTCGTGATAACTCAAATATACCCAAACCTTCACTTAACGATCGTCGATAGATTGTTCGCTGGCACAGGCGGTAGGGAATTAATTTAATCCCTTTTAGCTGGGCCAATACTTCTTCCGTTTCATCCGACTCTCGTATGGCACGATGGGTATCAGCACGATTGACAAAGGCAAATAACTCTGGTTCCGTGCCTTTTTTCCCATTATGTTTTTCGACTGCCTCATTGACGATGCCGATAAAACGTTGCGTCGCCCATACATCAGGTTGGCTGGGCGGTACTGGGATTAAAATACGATCAGCATTGACGATCGCTTCTTTCATTGCGACCATATTCGCCGCTCCTACATCAACCAGAACCTGACCCGGGTGCATTCGCAGCAGATCTTTGAGCCTGTCGGTATCTTGATAGACCACCAATGGCGGTGCATAACCTTCTTCACGACGAACTTCGGCGACATCACCAAGGGTGCATTGCGGATCAAGATCATAGGCAACCACCGGCTGCCCCTTCATCTGCAACCACAAACCAAGGTTAAAAGTCACCGTGCTTTTTCCTGAGCCACCTTTTAGATTTGCTATCACTGTCACCTGGCCTTTTTTACCACTACTTTTCATGTACCGATAATCCTGTATTTATTGAAGCTCAGTTTACTCATCATTAATTCGACTCGAAGTCGCATGATCATATCCCTGCGATCTATTTAAATAGTCTGGAAGCTTATCTACCTGTGTATACCCTGCTGGTATGTCAAACAGATTTTTATCCTGTTTTCCTGTTTTAATATGAACTAATTCACGTACAAAACCGCCCGGCATTTCTTCTCGGGTCGTTATTTTTAATTCTGGGTCATACCATTGCGTTACTGATATTTTTTGACCATCGGGATGCGTTATTAACATGGTCCACTTTTCAGTTTTCCTTCCGTACAACATCTCTTCTCCAAGCATTATTAATTCCATTACCGTCCCGTTATGAAAAAACTCTCGAACCGGCATCCTATATTCAGCATCAATCCAGTGCAGGCTGTTATAACTCTTCCCATTTTTTTTAACCGTAAATTGCCATTTTTCAGTTTTTCGATCATTTATTGTTTCTATCGCCAGTTTTATGCAACTTGTATTCATCAACCTGGCACACGGTTTCATTTCGGTTGATTTTTCCAGACCTGCATTCTTCAAGTGAGGATTATTTAATTGTTGTAAGTATATTTTTTCTTTTGGTACCAATAGCACTCGGTAATTTTTATGTGAATTCACTATTTCGACAACCGGGATACTGTTAATAAATGATTCGGTGCGAACAGCATCATTGCTTACATACATCATTGCCCGATAATCTTTTCGCATTGGTGCCTTTTGAATGGCTTGCGCTGAAAATCCCGTTGCCACGTCCAGGGCCATTCCCTGCCCAGAAAAAAGCAACAGTATTAAAATTATCAACGTAGGCCTAAAATCTTGCATCATCTGTTTCTTGTTGTGTTTTTTATAAATTGATTATTATAATAATTCTGGTTGTG
>QILH01000065.1 GCA_003233255.1 Gammaproteobacteria bacterium
GCGGCAAAGCATTTTTTACGATCAAGCTTGGCACACAACCCAGCAGCGATGTCACGATTCTATTAACCAGCTCCGACCCCACTGAAGGCATTACTCCGATTTCGGTTGTATTAAAACCCAGCGATATCAGCTGGCGTGGCCAAACGGTAACCATAGACGGACTTGATGATGACGAGTTCGATGGCGATCAACCCTACACGATCATCACGTCTGCCGCTATTAGTAGCGATGCAGGTTTCAACGGAATTGATCCTGATGATGTCTCGGTTACCAACCAAGGGAATAACTTTACCGTAACTTTGTTGGAAAGCAATCAAACAACTTATCCATTTGGTAATCTTTATGTGAACTACGGAAAGGCCAATGCACTTGCTAGTGCTGGCGATGTTAATGGCGATGGTTATCCTGATTTAATTGTTGGCGCAGAAAGATACGGCCCTGGCTCCAGTCCTAGAGGTCAAGCATTTGTCTATCACGGCTCTGCTACAGGTTATAGCAATACGCCGGACTGGGTAACTGCCGAACCCATTAACACGAACGCCAAAGTTGGCGCCAGTGTTGCCGCCGCCGGAGATGTTAATGGCGACGGTTATGACGATGTTATCGTTGGAGCTTCTTGGTACCTTAATGGGGAGCTCCAGGAAGGTGCAGCATTTCTGTATTATGGCTCTGCATCCGGCCTCTCTACGTTAGCAGATTGGACAGACGAAAGTAACCAAGAAAGAGCTGAATTCGGAGGCTCGGTTAGTTCTGCAGGCGACGTGAATGGCGATGGTTATGATGACATTATTGTTGGCGCACCCCGCTACGACGCAGGAGGTTTTAGTGCATCTGGTCGCGCCTATCTGTACTACGGGTCAGCCAGCGGTCCTTCTACGACTCCTGATTGGATTACCGAAGGAAGCAACAATATTATGTTTTATGGAGAGTCAATGGCTTCCGTCGGCGATATAAATAACGATGGTTATGATGATTTTCTTGTAGGGGGGCGTCACTATACCGGCGGACAAACCTACGAAGGTACCGCACGCCTTTTCCATGGCTCATCCGGAGGACCCTCTCTCATTCCTGATTGGAGCTATGAAGTTAATCAAAGTTTTGCTTCTTTCGGTGACGGCGTCAACAGCGCGGGTGATGTTAACGGCGATGGTTACATGGATGTGATCATCGGCGCCACCGGTTATGACAACACCTTATCAGCAGAAGGGCGCGCTTATGTTTTTCATGGCTCGGCTGACGGTTTATCTCTTGCACCAGATTGGATTATTAACGGAATACAAGGCGGAGCAAGTTTAGGTGATGCCTTGGCTTCGGTTGGCGATATCAATAATGATGGCTATGGCGATGTCATTGTTGGTCTATGGGGTTATGATACGAATCGACGCCTCAATGCCGGTCGAACTGAAATTTACCTTGGCTCCGCTTCAGGTCTTGCTACGACGCCTGGCTGGGTGCGTGATGGCACACAAACTGACGGCTATTTTGGTTCTAGTGTCACCGCGATAGGAGATGTTAATCAAGATGGGTATAGTGATTTTGCTATAGGTTCCAGCCGACACGATAATGGGCAAACTGATGAAGGTGCTGTATTTGTCTACATTACAAAGGCACAAATAATACCGCGCGATGTAATAATATCTCCGGCCTCTGGGTTAACCACAACGGAGGTAGGCGGTACAACCACATTTACGGCAACACTAAGCTACGCACCAACGGCTAACGTCACCATTCCAATAACAGTAGACGATGCTTCGGAAGGAGAAGCTTCACCTGCTTCATTAACTTTCACACCACAAAATTGGTACGTGGCTCAAACGGTTTCAATTACGGGTGTGGATGATACGTTAGGTGATGGAAATATTTCGTACAATGTTATTTTTGGCACCATTTCAAGCGGAGACAGCGCCTACAGTGGCACGGCTCCCGATGCCATTTCCGTTACTAATATTGATAACGAACGGATTGTCAGCATTACCGCCACCGACAATATGGCCTCAGAAACAGGGCAAGACACAGGCGTTTTTACGATCAATCATGCAGGTTCAAAAAATTTACCATTAACCGTTAATTATGCCATTAGCGGAACAGCATCGTCGGGATTCGATTTCCAGACATTGACCGGTTCTGCAACGATACCGATAGGTTATTCAAGCACAACAATCACGATCACACCCTTCGATGATAATACAGTAGAAGGTAATGAGACAATAACACTCAGCTTAACTTCCGGCAGTGGTTATGTTGTTGGTTCCCCCGGAAGCGATACGGTTGCTCTGGGTGATGATGACAGCGCAAACGTTTTAATCAGCCCAACGACAGGGTTAACAACCAGTGAAGCTGGGGGCATCGCAACGTTTAATGCGGTATTAACCAGTCAACCCAGCGACAACGTTAATGTTCATCTTCAAAGCAACGATACCAGCGAAGGTGTGCTGACCACTAACCAACTTGTCTTCACACCCAGTAACTGGTCAACAGCACAATCTGTGACCGTCGCTGGCGTTGATGACACCATCAATGATGACGATGTTTCTTATATCATTCTTACTTCAATAACAAGTAACGATCCAAACTATGGCAGCATCAATCCCAGCGATGTTTCGGTTACCAATCAAGATGATGACACTACAGGTAACTCTAATGTAAAAATCGGCGCAATCACGAGCAGCGTAGTCGAAAACAGTAATACACCTGGAATATTTCGCCTTTCTCGTAGTGGTACGATCACATCCTCTTTAACTGTAAACTTTAGTCTCTCAGGTTCTGCTACGGCAAATGCCGACTACAATGCTTTGGGTACCACAGCCACATTCCCAGCAGGCAGTAAACATATTAATATCATAGTAACAAGTAAAGATGACGCGCTTTTTGAGGACGATGAAACCATTATTATCACGCTTAAAAGTGGCAGTAATTACCTTGTGGATCGCCCTTCAGCAGCAACTATGAATATACTGGACGATGAACAACCGACTCTCCCTAGCGTAAATTTCACCATTGATCCTATTATTGAAGAGGGCAGCACTTTTACACTAACAGCAACTCTGAGCAAAGAAGCATTGACTTACCCAGTGACCATACTTTATACCGTCAGCGGCAGTGCGTTAAACCCATCTGATCATAACGCAACAAACGGCAGCCTTGTTATTGCATCAGGACAAACCGGAAGCGTCACATTCACCACCGTGAACGATGGCCCCAACGAAGCGAATGAAACCGTTGTATTTACCATGGGTGCGCTTACAAATGGTGTCGTTGGCATACGCAACACGCATACCGTAACGATTACTGAGCTGAATGTTATGCCTGCTGTTTCATTAGTCTCTGCACAGAACGGAATAGACACGAGAATTATAGTTAGCACAGCGGGTGAGGCTACGATTACCGCAAGCGTTACAGATGCCAACATTAGCAATACTCACGTCTATGATTGGGCCTTAACAAACAATAATCTTGTCGATACCAATTCAGATGGTGATCCCGCTACCTTTGTATTTAACCCTGGTAGCTTACTTGCAGGTTTTTACAAAATAGGACTTAGCGTTGATGATGATGGCTCACCGTCAATGTCTGCCACGGTAGAAATGTTACTTGAAGTCGTCGACTCCGCACCAATGCTCACAACCAACGACAGTGATGGTGACGGTATTAGTGATGACCTTGAATCCTATGATGACAGCGATGGCGATGGCATTGCCGACTACCTGGATGCCGCGTCTCTAACCAGTAACCAATTACAGGCCGTTGATGGTGTGTCAGGCAACTACATTATTGAAACTGAGCTTGGTTTATCGCTGCGTTTGGGAGACGTTGCTTTTGCTGCCACAGCCGATGGTGCTGAAGTGTCACTGGATGAAATTACAAATTTCGGCGGCGGCGAAGGAACGCCTGGCGTAGACCCTAACGACGGCGTTGCCAATACAGGTGGTTATTTCGACTATGAAATTTGGGGGCTGCCTCAAGCAGGCCAGTCTGCCATGTTAGTTATTCCACAATTTAATGCGATTCCAAACAACGCTATTTATCGTAAATACTTTGGTACGGCAGGATGGCAAAATTTCGTTATAGACAGCTTTAACAATCTGGCCTCTTCTGCAGGTACACCAGGAGTGTGTCCCTCTCCGGGTGACAGTAGTTATACTCTGGGTTTAACTGAAGGCCATTTTTGTATCCAATTAACCATTCAAGACGGCGGGCCCAACGATACTGATTCTATTGCCAATCTTGTTATCGCAGACCCTGGAACGCTCAGTATGACAACGCTTAATACGACAGAACAAAATAATGCAGAGACTACAAACACAGTGACTACCAATGGTTCAGATGAAAGCGGCGGTGGAATCGTCAACATAGGGTTGCTTATGATGCTGTACATACTTGGGTTATTACAAGCTAATTCTCTTAGAAGACAAAAAAAATAACTCGGGCATGAAACTATACCCGTAGCGTTATAAATTTACTAAAAGATTACATTTCTTCGAGTAAGCTCTGCATTATGCTTTCAGCTTGTGTGATGTAACTCTGACCAAACAAGTTAACGTGATTTAGAACATGATAAAGGTTGTATAAATTTTTACGGTTATCATAACCGCTGTCTAATGGATAGACCTCATTGTAAGCCGCATAAAATTCTGCGGTGAAGCCGCCGAATAACTCTGTCATCGCAAGATCTGTTTCACGGTCACCATAATACACAGCAGGATCAAATACGACGGGGGTACCATCGTCGGTACCACTGTAGTTTCCTGACCATAGATCACCATGCAGCAGTGATGCTGGTGGATTATAATTTGAAAACAACACATCCAGTTGAGCAAGAAGT
>QILH01000326.1 GCA_003233255.1 Gammaproteobacteria bacterium
GTTTCTTTACCGTACAACGCAAGCACTATCGGGCCTAGTTGAACCTCCTTTAATTTATGTCGGCTGGTCAAACTGGCCGGTTTGCGTTTGGTATTGATCTGAATGTCCCCCTCATAGCTTCCACCATAAACTTTTGCCGAGGGTAATGCGCTTACCAAACCGGAACGGGCGATTAAATTGATTTTGACGGTATTAAATTCGAGTTTGTTCATCGTTAAGAGGCCAATTTTAATCGTGCCCTGCATGTCCGAGCTGCCAAATACGGCAAGCGGTGCAAATAATCTGGCCGAATCATCTACGGCTTCGATTTTGTCTTTGCCCGCTAAAATATCATCTACGCTGGGGATGTATTCTTCTGAGCCGGGTTGGGGTTTACGGCTGTGTGGCTCCGAGCTGGATTTTGTGGTATTTACTTTGGGCAACAATTTGTCGAGGTCAAGTTTTTTCATATCGAGTCCAAGACGAATGATCGGTTTGCTAAACCGTTTTAGAGTAAAACGACCTTCACTGTTCATATCATCGATTTTTAGGGTAAGTGGTTTTGCGGTTATCTTTTCTGCGGCGGTTTGTATATGCAGTTCGGGGACTTTTAACGATGTTTTTATCACTTTATTACCAACGGCATTGCCCGAAATATTGGTGTTAAGTACAAATTTTTTGAAGTTAAAGTCATCCAGTTTGTCGTTGATCGTTAAAGCACTGGCAAAGGCCGCGGCTGCTGCGATTTCCTGTTTCTTGCTGTGAAAATTAAACTTGCCTTTGACCGGAATGGGCTTGAGGTTATCAATCGGTCCCGCATCGATATTGAGTTTAGATAAAGTAAGTATGTCTTTGCTTTTTTTGTCGTCTAGCTCGATCTTTACGTTAGAGAAATGCAGGCCCGAGATTTTTAAGTTTGGGATTTTAAATTCACTATTGCCTTTCTGGCTACCGGCAACGCCGGTTGCATTGGCGACTTTAATCAATCCGCTCGAGTTAATCATCGCCGTTTCACTTTCGGTCAAATCCGACCAGTTGTTACGACCCTCGGCATCCTGCTGGAGATTAACGACAATGTTCTTGAATTCCAGTGAACCGATTTCAGGCTGATCTGAAAACAGGGAAAGAAAACGGATCTGTACTTTTGAGTGCTTGATGGTCATAAACGGTTTGAGGATGAAGCCTTTGGCATTGCCCACGACGATTTCATCGACTTCCGCACCCAGCCAGGGAATGACCGACAGCGATATATTACCGGCTATCTCTAAATCGCGTCCTTTCATATAGGGTTTGATCTGGGCAACGATATCATCTTTATATTCGTTCGGATCAATCAGGTAAGGCAGGGCGATGGTGGCGCCAACTAAAATAATCACTAAAAAAAATAGAATACCAAATGACCATTTTAAGAATCGTTTCATTGTTATATCCCTTTTAACTAATCGTTTGAATAGTCGTTATGATGTCCATACAGTTTACTAATCGGTAGGATTAATTTCTGCTAACCCGTTCAATTTTATGCGAAGACATAAGTTTCGCTATAAGTTCGCTGGCGTCGTTACAACGGTAAGTAATTGTTTTCTGCGTGAGACGTCGCGTTCGGTATATTTAAATTCGCGCAGGTCCCTTCAAATTTCTACATTCTGTTTATTGGTTTTGATGTCCGCTATCGGCGCACGACCAGCAGGGAAGTTCAGCGTACCGTAAGGTCGAAATTATTAATTCGAAAATCCAGCTAAAAAATTGCCTCGCATTATAAGTTAACTATCCTGGTTATTTGGAATACATCGCACTGATTTCGCTTTCAAACATGTTCATAATAACCTGGCGTTTAGTTTTTAAGGTTGGGGTTAGCAAGCCATTTTCCACCGTCCAGGGATCCAGTTTTAGCACCACACGCCGCACTTTAGCATAGCCAGGAAAATCTTTGAGTGCGGCGGCAATTTGTTGCAACACGGTTTTGTGTAACTTGTTATCGGTCAACGCACTTTGATCAAACGGGTCGAGTTGGTGATTTTTGGCTAACCCCACCCATTTTTCGGAGTCCAGCACAACAACGGCGCCCAAGTAAGGTTTTGATTCCCCGACAATGATAACGTTATCAAAAATCGGTTGCAGCTTGATCGCGTCTTCCATATCGACCGGCGGAATTTTTTCACCATTTGACATGATCAGAATGTCTTTAATGCGTCCGGTGATGTAAACCATACCGTTATCGATGCGAGCCTTGTCTCCGCTACGTAACCAGCCATCATTGGTCATGACCTCGTTGGTGGCCTTGTGGTTATTCCAGTAACCCAACATGATGCCGGGGCTGTTGATCTGTAGCTCGTCATTGTCACCAATGCGTACCTGAATATTATCGAATGGCTGGCCGACACTATCGGGATCGTTGCAGTCGGGTCGGTTCGCGCAGACCACCGGGCTGCTTTCGGTCATGCCGTAACCCTGAATTAAATTGAGTCCCAGACTTAGAAAAAGTTTTGCCACTGGTTGTGGGAGTGCCGCGCCACCACTGATGGCCAGCTCAAGATTTCCGCCAAGTTTATCGAGCAGGGTAGTGGCCACTTTTTTCTTTAGAAACGGCCAGAAAATATGACTCGGGCCGCGCCGCCCCATTTTCTGTTCGGCTTTGAAATTACGCCAGCCAACATTTACCGCACTTTGGAAGATTTTGCGCTTAACTGCGGATGCATCCGCCAGTTGTGCCTGGATGCGTTCATACACACGCTCAAAAATACGCGGTACCGATACCAGCACGTGTGGTTTGACCTGCAATAAATCGTCGGCGATGGTTTGTACCGAACGGGCATAGGTAATATGCATGCCCCACATCATTGGCGTGTAATAGCCGCAGGTGCGTTCAAAAGTGTGGGAAAGTGGCAGGAAGGACAAGAGCGTTTGATCGCTGCGCAGGCCAACATGTTTCCCCGAACCCTCGGCCACACTGAGGATGTTTTTATGACTCAGCATGACACCCTTGGGCTTACCAGTGGTACCAGAGGTATAGACGATGGTGGCCAGATCATTGGCATCGCCGCCACGTTCCTTGAGTGGATTGGGTAAATGCGCCATCCAGTCGCTTAAAGTCCATACCCTGGGTGAGTCGCCTTTATTGCTGCTTACTTCACCTTCAACCACGATGACATGTTCAACGCCTTTTAAGGCATTGGGGGCCGCAGAGACGAGTTTTTCCCAATGTTTGGCATTTTGAATGACCAGCAGTCGCGAGCCCGAATCCTGGATAACGTAGGCGACGTTGTCCGGCCGATCTTCTATATATAACGGGACGACGATCAGTCCTTGTGCGAGTGCGGACTGGTCGGTAATAACCCATTCCGGGCTGTTCTTGAGGCAAATGGCAATTCGGTCACCCTTTTCAAGCTGGGTTGCGTCAAAGGCCGATTGCCAGCGACTGACCAGATTCGCCATGTCCTGCCAGCTTAGATCAATCCATTTTTCTTGGTCGCGATCATAATATGTGTAGGCGGTTTGTTCCGCAGACTGGCGGACGCGCTCTCGGAATAGACCGTCCAGAGTGCCCGCATGGTCTGCAGTTATGTAATTTGATGTGGTCATTTGCATAAATCCCCCTTTCTTGACCCACATAATGGCAAAGGCGATTGACGTCCGCAAGCTACTCTCGCTACGCTATGTACTATGGAGATTATTGTTAATGGTCAGAGTCAGAATGTACCCGATGGGTATACCGCACAACATTTGGTCAATTCGCTGGAATTGTCGGGTAAACGCATTGCCATGGAAGTAAATGAGGAAATTGTGCCCAAAAGCGGCTATGCAAGCCATGCCTTTACCGCAGGTGACCGTATCGAAGTGGTCCATGCGGTTGGCGGTGGTTAGTTAATAATCATTTTGTTATTCAAATACATTTAAATATTTCAGGAAGGTCTATGAGTCAGAGCACAAAAGCGAGCCAGCCCCTGGTGGTGGCGGGGAAATCCTATCAATCACGTTTATTGGTAGGCACAGGTAAATACAAAGATATGAACGAAACCGGTCTGGCGATCGAGGCCAGCGGCGCCGAGATCGTCACTTTTGCGGTGCGTCGTAGCAACATCGGGCAAAACCCGGATGAGCCGAATTTGCTTGACGTGGTGTCGCCGGACAAATACACCCTGTTACCGAATACAGCCGCCTGTTATACCGCCCAGGATGCGGTGCGAACCTGCAAACTGGCTCGTGAGCTGCTGGACGGACACGACCTGGTTAAGCTCGAAGTGCTGGGGGATGAAAAGACCCTGTTCCCGGATATCAAGCAGACTTTAATCGCCGCCGAAGAGCTGATTGCGGATGGTTTTAAGGTGATGGTCTATACCAGCGATGATTTAATTATTGCCAAAGAGCTTGAGTCGATGGGTTGTGTGGCGGTGATGCCGTTGGCCGCGCCGATTGGTTCGGGTCTGGGGATACGCAATCCGTATAACATTCGTTTTATTGTCGAAGAGTTGACCGTTCCTGTACTGGTGGATGCCGGTGTCGGCACGGCTTCGGATGCGGCCATAGCGATGGAGCTGGGTTGCGATGGTATCCTGATGAACACCGCGATTGCCGCCGCACAGGATCCAGTGTTGATGGCCTCGGCAATGAAAAAGGCCGTCGAAGCTGGGCGCGAAGCGTTTTTTGCTGGACGCATGGCGAAGAAACAGTATGCCAGTGCCTCGTCGCCGTTGGATGGCACCTTCTTTTAATTAATAGAATTAATAGGGGTCAGAGACGTATTTTTTGCTGACAGGTCAGCTTAAGAAGCACGTTGGTCAGGAAAAATACGTCTCTGACC
>QILH01000306.1 GCA_003233255.1 Gammaproteobacteria bacterium
TCTGTCAATATGGCCGCAGGGATGATTTACACCATTGGTGGCTCGTTCTGGGAATTTGGCGGCCCGGATTTAGACCGTGCAAAATTATTCGTGATGATCGGCACCGCCGAAGATCATCATTCCAACCCTATGAAAATGGCTCTGTCTAAATTCAAGCGAAATGGCGGCCGTTTTATTTCGATTAACCCTGTTCGTAGTGGTTATTCAGCCATTGCCGACGAATGGGTGCCGATTAAACCCGGCACCGACGGTGCTTTATTCCTGGCCTTAATCCATGAATTGATTAAACAGGGTTTATACGACCGTGAATTTTTAACCCAATACTCTAATTCTGCACAACTTATTATTGATGATGCCCAGGACGATGACGATGGCATGTTCATTCGAACCGATGTACCACAGGATACCGAATGTTTTGATGCCCAGGATGCTGTCTGGTGGGATCGTTTAACCGACAAACCGGTTCGTACCCACACAAAAGAAGCTGATCCTTTCTTACTCGGTGAATTCACCATGCCCGATGGCACAAAGGCCAAACCCGCATTCCAACTGTTAAAAGAACGTGTTGAGCAATACACTCCCGAATGGGCGAGTAAAATTACCGGCATCCCCGCCGACACCATTCAGCGTTTAGCTTACGAAATGGGCATTACTGCACGCGATGAAAAAATTGAATTACCCATCGCCTGGACCGACGTTTGGGGGAATGACCACGACACGGTAACAGGCAACCCGGTTGCCTTCCATTCCATGCGCGGTACTGCGGCACATTCCAATGGTTTCCAGACCATTCGTGCAATGTCGATACTCATGTCATTACTTGGCACCATTGACCGTCCCGGTGGCTTCCGTCATAAAGCGCCCTTCCCTCGTCCTATTCCACCGTGTGCAAAAACCCCCAAAGGCCCGGAAGGCGTGCAACCAGAAACACCACTCGGTGGCATGCCGCTCGGCTGGCCGGCCGACCCGGATGATTTGTTTGTTGAAGACGATGGTACACCGGTGCGTATTGATAAAGCCTTTTCATGGGAATACCCGTTATCAGCTCATGGCTTAATGCACAATGCCATTACCAATGCCTGGCGCGGCGACCCCTACGAAATTGATACCCTGATGATTTTTATGGCCAACATGGCCTGGAACTCCAGCATGAATACGACTGAAGTGCGTAAAATGCTCAACGACAAAAAAGAAAACGGCGAATATAAAATTCCGTTCTTAATTGTTGCCGATGCGTTCCAGTCTGAAATGACAGCCTACGCCGATTTAATTTTGCCCGACACCACTTACCTCGAACGCCATGACGTGATGAGTATGCTGGATCGACCTATTTCAGAATTTGACGGCCCGGTGGATTCAGTACGTATTCCAGTGGTTGAACCTAAAGGCGACTGCCGACCGTTCCAGGAAGTGTTAATTGAACTTGGTTCACGCTTAAAACTGCCCGCCTTCACCAACGACAAAGGCGAACGCAAATTCCGCGACTACCCCGACTTTGTGGTGAACTACGAAACTGAGCCGGGTTCTGGTATTGGTTTCCTCGCTGGCTGGCGTGGTAAAGGCGGCGAGAAGTTTATGAAGGGTGAACCTAACCCTAACCAGTGGGAAATGTACGAAAAAAATAATTGTGTTTACCAGTACCATTTACCCAAGTCTTTCCAGTACATGCGTAACTGGAATGCCGGTTACTTGCAATGGGCCCAGGAACATCGTTTAACTAAATACGCCGAACCGATTAACATTCATATTTATTCTGAAGTGTTACAAAAATTCCGTTTAGCGGCACAGGGCAAACGTGAAGGCAAACAACCGCCTGAACATTTACGTAAACGTGTAGAAACCCATTTTGATCCACTGCCATTTTATAGCGAGCCATTAGAATCGCAATTAACGGATAAACATAAATACCCATTAAACGCCATTACCCAACGCCCAATGGCGATGTACCATTCATGGGATTCACAAAATGCCTGGTTGCGTCAGATCCATGCGCACAACTATTTGCATCTGCACCCTTCACTCGGCGAAAAGCATGGTTTTGGCGATGGTGACTGGATCTGGGTTGAGTCAATGCACGGTAAAGTACGCTGCATGTGCCGCTTTAGTGAAGCAGTTGAACCGGGTACGGTATGGACATGGAACGCCATTGGCAAAGCATCCGGTGCATGGAACCTGGATAAAGATGCCAATGAATCGAAAAAAGGTTTCCTGTTAAACCATTTAATTTCAGAAGAGCTCCCTGCTAACGAGGCCGGTGAGCATCTATCGAACTCAGACCCCATTACGGGTCAGGCCGGTTGGTACGATGTGCGGGTTCGCGTTTACAAAGCAGATGAAAACGAAGCCCCCGAAACCTATCCGCAGTTTGATACCATCAAAAGCTACCCCGGCCAGGATAAGCCCCGCAAGTGGTTAAGTTTCTTTGCTGGAAAATTTAATAAAACGAGTAACAAATAATGACTCAGTTAGCATTAGTTATCGACTTAAACGTTTGCGTAGGCTGCCATGCCTGTGTAACCAGTTGTAAAGAATGGAACACATCCGGCCCGGCCGGATCGATGTGCGACGATAACCCTTACGGGAAAGATCCAACTGGCACGTTCTTTAACCGTGTACAAACTTATGAAGTCGGCGAGTTCCCATTAACCGAAACGGTTCACTTTCCTAAAAGTTGTTTGCATTGCGAAGATCCACCGTGTGTGCCTGTTTGCCCGACCGGTGCAAGTTATAAACGCGAGTCCGACGGCATTGTTTTAGTCGATTACGACAAATGCATTGGCTGCCGTTACTGTTCATGGGCCTGCCCTTACGGTGCGCGTGAAATTGATGAACACCAAAAGGTTATGAAAAAATGTACCCTTTGTGTTGACCGAATTTACGACGAAGAGCTACCCGAAGAAGAACGCAAACCAGCTTGCGTATTAGCTTGTCCAACCAGTGCGCGTTTATTTGGTGACGTACATGACTCGGAATCGGAAATATCCGTTGCTATTCGTGAAGAAGGGGGTTACCAACTTATGCCTGAGTGGGGAACCAAACCATCTAACCATTATTTACCGCGACGTAAAATACGTAAACATATTCATAAAGATGAACTCGAACGTGCAGATAACCCATTGAATAAAGAACAACGCAAACCGCATGGTCCGATTGATGCACCTACGTTGGATGATTCAACCAGTTGGTAAAAAATTTCGTCATGCTCCTGGAGAGCATGGCGAGGTAGAAATAACTTTTTAGAATTTACAAGCTAAAAATAGCTTAAGAAAAACAGAGGAACAAACGCAATGAATCCGGCATTTAGTGTCATATTTTTAACAACCTTAATTGGCGTTGGCCAGGGCTTATTTTTAGCCTTATTCACAGGACAAAGTTACTCTGCCGTCAAGTTACTCCCGGCTGCAACCAGCGTTGAGTTTTACAGTATTGGTGGCCTGATTGCGTTACTATTTTTAGTCGGCGGACTGATTGCCTCATTCTTCCACCTTGGTCACCCGGAACGCGCATGGCGCGCAGCGGCGATGTGGCGCACCTCATGGTTGTCACGTGAAGTACTCGCCCTGCCAGCCGTTATGGGCTTACTGTTCATTTATGCTCTTATGCATTATATGGAGTGGGATATTGTTTTATTTACCAGTCAGGCTGGTGCTGAACTTTCTGTTTCACTTATCGTCGGTATCTTAGGCATGCTGGCAACTTTTGCATTGTTCTTATGCACCGGTATGATTTACGCCTGCATTAAATTTTTACAGGAATGGCATACCCCGCTTACCGTTATTAACTACACCTTACTCGGCACCGCTTCCGGCTTTGTATTAGCAACGGCATTCGCAACGTATACAGCACCGGGCTTGCTTAAGTTCTTCGGCATATGGTCTATTATTATCACCCTCACAGCTTTAATTACCCGTGTCGCATCTTTATTGCGTAACCGTAATATTAAATATAAATCATCGCCGCAAACAGCCATTGGTGTACGCCATACTAAAGTAAAACAAATCGCAATGGGCATGATGGGTGGCTCGGTTAACACCCGTGACTTTAATCACCATATGTCTGCGGTGTTCTTTAAATCGGTAAAATGGGTTTTCCTGGTGCTGGTTTTTATTGTTCCAAGTATTTTAATCTGGGCGGGCATCGAAGAGGCTAACCGTACGCTGCTATTCAGTGCTTTTATCGTACAGTACATCGGTTTAATTGCCGAGCGTTGGTTTTTCTTTGCTCAGGCGAATCATCCACAGAATATTTACTATCAAACGGTTTAAACTGCATTAAAGCGTAGCCTGTTTGCTCTCCGACAGGCTACGCATTTCCCCTACCTGTCCCAGGATGAACTTAATCGCATATTGCGATGTCTATGCTACAATCTCAAAATACTATTCAATAACAGCCCGTTACCAATATATAAGAAGAGTCAGCTTTATGAAAAAATACAGCATTTTTATTTCTGTTTTATTTTTAATTCTAAGCCTTAACGTACAAGCGGGCAGTATAAAAAAATATCCAGCTGTTGATATTAATTTAAAAGCCGTTAAAGTTTCCAGCCACGTTTACTTTGTGCAGGGCAAAGCCGGTATTGCTACAGACAATGCGGGCTTTATTTCCAATGCCGGTTTTGTTGTCACCAATGACGGTGTGGTTGTCTTTGATGCATTAGGTACACCGTCACTGGCAGTACGGCTTTATAAAGAAATTCGTAAAGTCACCCAACAACCGATTCGCTATGTAGTGATGAGCCATTACCATGCCGACCATCTTTATG
>QILH01000144.1 GCA_003233255.1 Gammaproteobacteria bacterium
ATTATAAAAATAAGATTTGGTGTGAAGTCAGTAATTTAAAAGTAAAAAGAACTCGTGACAATAAGCCATGAGTTAGATATGTAACGATGATCCAGGGGAATTGTGATGGACAATAAAATATTTAATCTAGAAAATCGGGTATCGACCACAAACGGTCGTGCCATCCTTGCCGAAGTAATCGAAGTCGAGCATTTTGAAGCGACCAATATTTATCTTCCTGATGTAAATAAAGAAGTAAATGTATTTGCGCATTCCTCCAGCGTGCCAGCGCTGGTCGTAGGTGACTCAGTGTTAGTTGAATGCATCGCATCAAACTATATTATTACCCACCGGTTGCGCAGCAAAGGTGAAGCACCCCATCAAGGCTTCACTCTTAATGACGACGGCTCACTGCAGGTCAAAAATGCCGAGGGCATATTAATTCAATCCAATGCGTCGAAAATAGAAATACAAAAAGACGGACGTATTATGGTGGATGGTAAAGAAATTTATTCCATCTCGGATGGTAAACATCGTTTGCAGGGAGCAACCATTGAGTTGAATTAAGATTATGGGGGAAGATTATCTAGCAACGCATTTAAATTCAGCCCGGGCACTCTATCGTCAGAGATTAGGGCTTCTGCAATCCAGCCGTGTGGATATGCAAAATATTCTTGATCTTGAATTTCGTATGCGTGTTCATATCCATGTGCTTGCCAACCAGATCGACGATGAACAGGTCGAGCCCGAACAAGCTGCAGATTCGTTTATCTATCTTGCCGCTCGTTTTTCGTCTAAAGATGAAACACAGCAAGCTAGTGCAGCCGAAACTGCGTGTGAATGGTTACTTGAAGACAGTCCTGTTGCCCATGGGGCACGTGACGCACTTATGTTATTTCCATCGCCTGATGCGTACAGTGTTATGCAAAAAACCTATCGTGATGTAGAAAGTCTTCGCCCTGTTCTAATTTATATTTTAACCCAGCAGGGTGCGCTTTTGCCGAAGTCCTTAACCCATCAGGCTGAGCTACAAACACAGGATCCATTCTTGAAGGCGCAAACACTTTACTATGCCGCGAATGATCATAATTCTGATACTGGCATGTTCCGCGACTATTATAACTCGTTATTAGACGACAGCAAAATAGAAGAACTTGAACACGGTGCACTGGTGGCGGCTATATGGGGTGGGTTGGTGCGTGGCGATGACGAAGCCTGGGTTGCCCTGCAACGTGCTATTGTTAATGAAAGCGATGATATTCAGCGACTCGATTTTTTACGCTTTGCTGCGCTAAGTGGTAAAGAGCAGTATTTACCTATGCTGGAAAATGTGGCCGAACATGTTCCCGAGGTGGGATACCATTTTCTTGCGTTACACGGACAAACTCAAAGTGTGCAGGCCATTTTGGACGGATTGATTCATCCACGTACCGCTAACTACGCCGAACAGGCCTGGTGGTGGGTAAGCGGTCAGATTTTACCAAAAATGCCACGCCTGTCGGTGGTCGGTGAGGAAAATGAAATCGATGATGTGGAACTCGAAGATGAGGTTGGGTATGTCCCCGATACAAAACCTGCCCAGCATTGGTGGGGTAAGCAACAACAAGACACCTCCGTACGTTGGTTACAAGGGCAAACATTTAGCATTAGTACGGTACATAAACTAATGACTCAATACAGTGGAGTGATCAGCAATGATTTGTTTGATCTTTATGCCTTGAGTACGCAAACACCATTACATCTGGGTAATTATATTTGGCATGATATGCGCTTACAAAAAATAAATAGTCTTCAGCCGAACGAATCTCAGCCAGTTAATCCTGGGGTTCGTAGTGCTTGAGTTGCAAAACAATTCAGCGTGGCAGGCAGGCTTATATCCTGGCTTTAACCACAAACTTGAACAGCAAATGACAGCCGTGTTTAAGGTGAGTTATCGTTTTGATAATCAGGGACAACTCACGCCGGATAACGAAATTGAAATCGTCGGTATTGACGAATATTCAGGTGATCCTTTGACCAGCAGTCTGAAAGCCGCCTCAGAAATCGCTCCGTTTAAAGAGGGTGGTGAGTTTTACCTATACGGCACCGCCAAACCCGAACGCGAAGGTCTGGTGGCTATGGAGGTTGGTATAGGAATTTTGTTTAACAACAAAAAACAATGGAAAAAAGTACTTCGTGTATTTGGCACTCGTAAATGGAAAAAAACCATGGTGAATTATATCCATGATGAGCCTGGTGCGGTTGAAGAAATTCCAATAATTTATGAGAATGCATTTGGTGGTGCCCACCCAGATAACGTGGACGACGTCTTCGAAGCAAATCCAACCGGCATCGGTTATAATAGTGATCAACGTAACCTATTAAGCGATGAGCTACCACGTATCGAATTAGGCCCAGATTTCATGATGACGCCGATGCAAAAACCTACCCCGGCGGGTTTTGGGCCATTGCCTGTTTTTTGGGAGCCACGTGTGAGTGATATAGGCCCGTTAGCAGAAGATGACATTGCACAGGGCGGGTGTCCATATACCAAAGCGGCAAAAAAATGTTGTCATAACGTCGCGCCGTACGATCAGCGCTTTAAAAAACCTTTTCAAGGCGGGGAGATCGTGCACTTGCGAGCCCTGGCTACGGATATTAGTCACAAACAAACAATACAAGTCGTCGTACCCGAGTTACACCCCGAACTCTATATTATTATCAACAATGAAGTGGAAACACTCTTGCCTGTGTGTGACACCATTGTCATTAACAGTGATGAGAAAACATTGTCAATGATCTTTCGTGCTGGGATTCCGTGGCGGAAAACTGATAGACGCAAGGGCTGGGTCGTGCTCAAGGACCTGGATTGTGAAGAGCTCCCCTACGACAAGGAAGGCAGGGACGCGCCACGGATGGCATCTAATTAATGTTTGGCGATAAGATAAATCGTTAAATGTATGGCGATATCTTTGTTCGGGTGAACAAAGATGGCGGTAGCGTAGAAAGTGGATATAAACTAAAAAATAATTCGAAGGGATCGATTAACATGGAACAGGCAAAAAACACCAACAACCCGAGCAAAGCGCTTGCGCTCGATAACATCGCGATTACCGGCATGGGTCTGAATTGTGTCACCGGAAACGAACCGATTGCCTTGTTTGGCGCAGTCGGCACTCACCTCGGCTACACCCAGCCCGATCCCGTGTTAGAAGCCCCCGCGCTTGATGGCGATGGGGTTGAAAGCGTCATGACCTGCGCCATGATCGATATCGACGATGAAGGCCCTCATGATCGATTCATGTCCTGCATGATCCCTGCTATGGTCGATGCAATTGATACTGCCAAACTATTTGAGCACCCACGAGAGAATGTATTGTTTTATTTAGTGTTGCCGTCCAGCGACACTCCGCGTGGCGAGTGCTTGCAGATGGATGAAATGCATACCTTTTTACAGAATGAATTAGCAGAACTCGGTGACGTTGAGCTTCGAATCAAAGCCAGCAATGAATGTGTGACCGAACATTTACTGTTTGTCTCAGAAGCATTGCAGGATGACCAGTGGGAGACCGTTATATTTGGTGCCGTTGATTCACTGCTAGATGAATTAACCTGCATGCAACTGGGTAAAGAATTGCGTATCCAGACCACCGAAACCGCTGACGGTGTAATTCCAGGAGAGGCGGCAGGGTTTTTAGTGCTCGAAAAACTTGACCGCATTCGCAATGTGGGCGAACTACCGATTGCCTGGTTAAAAGGCATGAGCGTGCAACCCGAACCCAATTCAGGCGAGGGCGATTTAAAACGATTAAATGGATTAAGTCAGGCAGTACGTTCGGTATTATCGACTTGCGGGATCGTGAAGGAAAAAATAAATAGCCTTGTTTTACCTCTAGGCACAGAGCAGGCGGACATGATCGAATGGCATCAAATCGAAACCACGCTGTGGCCCAACAAAGCAAGCGAAGCAGAAATGACCGCGCTGCAATTAGGCGAAGTCGATATGATCGATCCCTTGCCACCGGCTATCCCGGAAAAACTCAATGTGAGTTTGAGCCTGGGCGATATCGGCATCGCCAGTCTGCCAGTGGGGATCATCCTGGCTGCCGCACGGTTTGAATTTAATTACCCGATATGCAAAAGAATTCTGGTATTAGAGTCGGGTGAAACACTCTATAGGGGTGCGGTATACGTTAAACATCCAACTAATGGAAAACAAATTAGTCGTCGGTTAGAAGACGCCGCCTAATTTATTACTTTTAAGCGTCATTCCCCTGGAGAGGGGAATCCAGATAAAAAAGGAGCAACAAAATGGGAAACGTCGTAATAAATGGTAGAACATCCGTCCACGCAGGCTCCGGTGGCGTGCTCACAACCACCGACGTCTGCAAAACACCCAGACGGTGTCGTCCACAAACCTATACCAACATCGCAAAATCAAGCGACTCGGCGAAAACAGCCAGTACTGTCATCGTCAATGGCAACCCAGCCTGCAATCAGCCCTCTATTTTTGCCGTCAGCACCGGCGACGAACCCGGCAGCTGTGGCGGGGTAAGCTCCGGCACCATCAAACAAAAGGCCGAATTTATTACCTTTTCCAGCAATGTTTTTTTTGAAGGTAAACCAGCCGTTAGACAAAATGATTTAATGGTGTCGAATAATCGTAATACCCCACCCGCACCCGTGCAACAACCTGGTGCGGCACAACCACCGTCTCTGAGTCCGAAAGGGGCGGGGGCTTTGGAAGACACGGATAACTATGCAGCAGGTGGTGATTTG
>QILH01000152.1 GCA_003233255.1 Gammaproteobacteria bacterium
ATCATTCAGATGACGTCCGGGGTCTTGCGGCTGGGAAAATTCATCCGCATCGTCCCGCATCCGGTGATGTTGGGCTTTGTAAATGGCCTAGCCATCGTGATCTTTCTCGCCCAACTTCAGCATTTTCAGATTACCTTACCGGATGGCAGCAGTGAATGGATGTCGAATTCGAGTCTGATGCTATTGGCTGGCTTGATCATATTAACCATGTTGATCACGCATTACCTGCCCAAATTCACCGGTGCGTTTCCGGCTTCTCTCGCAGCTATTTTAGTGGTCACTGCGGTGGTGATTGGTTTTGGTTTACCAACTTCAAGCGTCGGCGATCTGGCGAGTATTAAAGGGGGTTTTCCCAGTTTTAATATTCCCGAGGTGCCGTTTAATCTGCAGACCCTCTGGATCATCTTACCGTACTCCATCATTCTTGCTGCGGTTGGCCTGATTGAATCCTTATTAACCTTAACTCTGATTGATGAAGTGACCAATACTCGCGGTCGAGGCAATCGTGAATGCATCGGCCAGGGCATTGCCAATACCACCACCGGTTTTTTCGGTGGCATGGGTGGCTGCGCGATGATCGGGCAGAGTATGATCAATATAAACTCCGGCGGTCGACAACGTTTATCGGGGGTGGCTGCGGCGCTTTTCCTGCTCATCTTTATTCTGTTTGCATCACCATTGATTGAGCGCATCCCGGTCGCAGCATTAGTCGGTGTGATGTTTATTGTGGTGCTGGCAACCTTCGAATGGTCGAGCCTGCGCATCATTCGCAAGATACCGCTCACCGATGCGTTTGTGCTGATACTGGTTTCTGCGGTGACCGTGTATACCGACCTGGCAGTGGCCGTGGTGGTGGGTGTGATCGTCTCTGCACTGGCGTTTGCCTGGGAGCATGCCAAACATATTAATGTTAAAGGTTACGATGATGAAAACGGTTCACGCATCTATGAATTAAATGGCCCGCTATTCTTTGGCTCAGTAAAAAGTTTTCGTGATTTATTTGATCCTGAAAACGATCCCGATGACGTTATTATTGAATTTCAAAATTCACGCGTCGCCGATCACTCCGCGATTGAAGCGATTGATAATCTTGCCGAACGTTATATCAAGGCCGGTAAATCCTTGCACCTACGTCACTTAAGTGAAGAATGTCGCGAGTTGTTGAAAAAAGCCGGTGATCTGGTAGAAGTGAATGTAATGGAAGATCCGCGTTACCATGTTGCGGATGATCAGGTGGCGTAACCTTAAATAGACAGCTGAGCAGGTCTTTTAACAAAGGTATGCCGTAATAATGTCTTCATTCGCGTGACATACTGCGTCGTAGACCACCCACATTCAGTGGTGAGCTGTTCCCAGTTCTGGATCGAAATCAGGGTCATAAACAACTCCACCGCTTGCGTTTTGGGCCACTCCGACGCCAGCTGGTTTTCGCGATCGAGCGTATCAATAATGTCCTGACAGACCTCACGCAGGCAGGCCATCGATCCGTTCCAGGCCGCCGCAGTGGCCTCGTCCGTGTCGCGGGTCATCATCAGCGCCTTGGCCAGGCCGTAAATCTCTGGGATATAGTTGCCCCAGACATCAACACAGGCATCGAGCAGTTCAGCACCGTTGCGAGCCTGTTTAAGTTGATTCAGTCGCTCATTAAGCCCTTTTATTTCATCCACATAATTCACGGTCGCAATCATCAGCTCGGTGCGGGTCGCAAAATGCAGATATACCGCCTGCCGTGAGATACCGGCGGCACTGGCGATATCACTCATCTTGACCCCCAGGCCATGACGTTGTTCCATCAAATGCCAGGTGGCCTTAAGGATGCGGGTACGGGTATCCGTCTGTTCACTTGACATGGTGTAAAGTCTAATCTATGCTCGTCGAAACATCAATTGACACTGTGTCAAGTAACTAACTTTATCAAGGAACAGCTAATGAAACTGATTATTTTTGGAGCCACAGGCGGAACAGGCCGCCAGCTTGTTTCGCAGGCCCTCGAACAGGGACACAGCGTGACCGCGTTTGCCCGAAACCCTGAAAAACTGAACTTACAGCATGAAAATCTACAGATTATAGAGGGCGATGTGCTGGAGTTGCCTGCATTAGAGCGAGCGATACAGGGACAGAATGCCGTGCTGTGCGCACTCGGCGCACCGGCGATGAATAAACGAAAAATACGCTCAACCGGCACCCAGAATATTATTCAGGCGATGGAGAAAACACAGGTAACACGTTTAATTTGCCAGTCCGGTTACGGGTGTGGGGAGACGTACGAGCGTTTACCGTTTCATTATAAATACATTATTTTCCCACTATTCTTACGCCATGTCTTTATAGATCATGAGCTACAGGAACGTGCTATTAAAAAAAGTCAGCTGGACTGGACAATCACCCGCCCGGGATCCTTAAGCAACGGGCATTATACAGGTGAGTACTGGCATGGCCTTGCGTCGACAGACACGGCTATCACACTTACGATCTCGCGTGCCGACGCGGCCGATTTTATGTTGAAGCAATTAACCGATACGAGCTACCTGCGTAAGACGCCGGGTATTTCATACCCGGTTAAAAAAATCGATCAGGTGGTTGAGTGTAAGTCGTAGCAGGCAGTTTATTTGTTACGGTATGAAAGTCTTTATTCATGCTCCCAATAGAGGCAAATGCTTGATACGATGATAATTCAGCGATAATAAAATACAGTGTTTGAGCTGAGTAATTGGAATTTTGTCGTTCTCAGCAAACACAATCGCCCGATTGCCTTCGAAACTGAGCCGGTCGCCATAAAGTTCCTTGAAGGTATCAACCAGGCTGGTCTTGCAATGAAAGTACATCATGAATTGTATTGGTCGAGAATCTGCCCAACCGATTCTAATAGTGCTGCCGTGTTGGGTTAAGTAGCTCGGTTGGCCCCATTTTAATGTTTCTTCTATTGCTCCGATGTCACTGTGTTCAGAGGCGACATCGATAATTAATTTACGAAGTGATAACAACTTATGTTTTATTGAAGTCGGGTAAGTATCAAATACGGGTTTGACCTGCTTATTTATTTTTTGCATAGATTAAGTCTATTGACAGGGTGGAGGTTTAGATTTATTAATTATTTAACATCAGCGTAATAGCTTTCAATCATAGATAATATTTCCTGGTCTTTTGGTTCCATACCCCTGTAGATAAGAAGTGCTTTGTGGCAATGTTTTTTAGCTCGTTTTCTATTATAGGTTGATTGTTTTTTATCAGCGAACGCATGGCATAAATGATATTCAGATTCAGTTTGTCCCATCGTAATGGCTTTTTTCCAATATGATATGGCCTTACTTTGATCCCGCTCAACGCCAAGTCCAAAAAAAATAAGGTATCCAAGGTTATTCAATACATCACTCTGAAGATTTTGATCCTCTTGTTCTAGTAGATTTAATTTTGCCAACTGTTCCCATGTTTTTACCGCTTTGTCATAGTTTTTATTCCTATAGTGACATGTACCCGTATAGAATAATTGCTCAGCCATATTGGATTCGTCACTTAAATTTAAGGCATCTAAACTACAATCTTCTATAGCATAAATACTTGAAGAAACAAATATTCCAATAATTAGTAAAATAACTTTCATATTCCACCTTATGCATTGTATTTATTCAATATTATCAGGACTTGATACGAAACCTGGGCAGGCTGATGTTATAATGCATCGCCAACAGCCGTGAAATAAAAATAGTCAGTCCTGAAATAATGGCAGCGACCGTTATCGTCTGATCGAAATGTAACAGTCCAATAAAAAGCAACGAGCCGGCCCAGGACACGGTCGCATAAAGCGGGCTAAGAAATACAACCGGTGTTTCGTTACATAATACATCACGAAAAATACCGCCCAAGGTTCCGGTCATCACGCCCATAAAACTGGCAATCAGCGGGGGTGCACCAATCATCAGTGAAACCAGGGTACCGGCAACGCCAAACGTTGCTAACCCCGCTGCATCCGCAATCAGGAAATACCTGGGTGAAATAACGATTACCCGCGCCGCGATAAAAACAACAACCGCACTCGCCAGTGAGGCAATAAAAAATGTTTGATCATTGATCCAGAATACATCCCGGCCAAGCAGCAGGTCACGCAACGAACCGCCGCCCAACCCGGTGGCAATCGCAATAATAATGACACCGAATAAATCAAATTGTTTAAAGCCCGCTTTAAGCACACCCGACGCAGACGAAACGATAACCGCAAGCAAGGTTATCCAGTAGAGATTTTCTAAAAGTGATGGTGTGGGTTCTAATATCATATTATTAACTATAGTGTTTGTACTTAACTCTGGAATTAAACCATGCAGCGCCTTATAGGATATCAGCGTTGTGCCGTTCTGTTGCTATACGCTTTAAAGATTTATCTAAGTTCAACATGGTATGAACTCATGGACTGCCGCTTCCTGCATGAGAATCCATCCAGGCCCGTGAGTATACCAAAGTGGATGATAACGACTAGACGACGGCAAGGGAATAGTCGTGAGGCCCCGTGAGGATGGGGATTAGCGGTCCCGATGATCCATTAAATCCTATTCAGCCAATTTTCATACGGTTCTTTATCTTTTTGGCTTATTTTAGCTGTTATTTTTGGTCTTTTTCGGCATAAGTTGGGGCTTTAGCCTGATTCGGGTATTCTGCCCCATTACGTTATTAAATATAATACTTATATTCGCGTCCGCACTAGTGATTAATTTAGCATTCTGATTACGCAATGTAATTGGT
>QILH01000030.1 GCA_003233255.1 Gammaproteobacteria bacterium
TTCAGATAAATCCATTGAAGGTGTGGTGTTGTCGTATGCGGATATCGTTGCTTTTATGCTGGAGGTGAGTGAACTTGGAAAAGAACTGGCAGGTGTAACGAAGCATGAAAAATCCAATGTTGATGATGTGTTTACCAAATTAGAAAATATCAAAGGTATTAGCAAAAAATCCGAGCAGAGTATTTTATCAATGAAAAGGGCAGGTGTCGAGTTAGATAGCCTGGGTAAACAATTGGATATGCTCGCGACGCAGCAATCTGTTAACGAGAGTGATGACGGTAAGCCTGAGGAAGATGATACTGTCGAGTTTTTTTAGTCTGATAAGATTCCAGTTGAAATAATTATTCACTTTCTGATATTGATTTCGTAAACTGCCTATATCTATGGCGATCATAATTGCAGAGTAAGTTGGACGAAGAGCGGCAGGCACTTGATCAGTTCTGGATGCAACATGCTATCGAACTGGCACAACAAGCTGAATCTTTAGATGAGGTGCCAGTTGGCGCGGTTATTGTAAAAGATGATCAGGTTGTCGGTGAAGGATTCAACGCACCCATCTCTGCAATCGACCCTACGGCCCATGCCGAAATGACGGCACTACGTATGGCGGCGCTGCATGTTGGTAATTACCGTTTAGTCGACACCACTCTATACGTCACGCTTGAGCCCTGTTTAATGTGTGTTGGGGCCATCATTCATGCACGTATTTCCTGCGTGGTGTTTGGTGCACGAGAGCCGAAAACAGGTGCTGCCGGTAGTGCCTTCGACTTACTCACATCGGATAAACACAATCATCGCCTTACCGTGCGCAGCGGGGTGTTGGCCGAACAGTGTGCCAGTTTAATGACCGATTTTTTTTCGAATAAGCGACGATAATCAAATGCATTGCGATCATGCACTATGTGGCCCAGGCACTATATCCATAATAATATTATGGAAAACGGGCTCCGATTAAAAATTACCCACTTAGACACGTCTTTGGCGACTAACCGAGTTCAAGGCTAAATATTTTTTTAGTTGTCGCCGATAGAAGATGGTATGGCCATACCATTACTAATTTGCGATGATTCCAGCTTCGCCCAAAAACAATTACTGCATGCGCTTCCCGATGAATGGGAGGTGATGATTACTTATGCCAAAAACGGCCAGGATGCGTTAAAGGTCATCGCCGAACAAAAAATGAGTGTGATGTTTCTTGATCTTAATATGCCATTGCTTGATGGCTATGGGGTCTTAACGAAGTTGAAAGAGGATAAAAGTAAACTTCGAGTCATTGTTGTTTCGGGCGATATCCAGGATGAAGCGCATAAACGGGTGATGGATCTTGGCGCGCTGGATTTCATAAAGAAACCTGTTTGCAAAGAAGAAGTGGCCCGAGTTATTCAGGAATATAGCTTAGATAAAGAACGGGTTGCAGAGGATGAACCGTCCGAGCACGACATTGATTTATTTGATGCCTATCGCGAAGTAACAAATGTGGCGATGGGTCAGGCCGCAAGTTTGCTGGCAAAAGTGTTAGACGAATTTGTGGTGATGCCTATTCCCAGCGTCAATATGATCGAGATCACTGAGTTGCAAATGGCAATCAATTCAGCGACCGCACGTGATTATACATCGGCCGTGTGTCAGGGATTTATGGGCGGCGGTCTGGCTGGTGAAGCGATGCTGTTATTTTCCGATTCGAGTTATGAAGATATGGCTAAAATGATGCACTTCGAAGGTGAAATGGATGATACCGCTGAAATAGAGTTGTTAATGGATCTGACTAATATTCTTATTGGTGCATGCACCAACGGTATCGCTGAACAGTTTGATATCGACATTAGTCTTGGTCATCCATCGGTACTAGGCCGGCATATGGAAAGCTATGATGTAATCAATAAGAGCAATAATAGATGGAAAAGAACTTTGGCAATTGATTTACCGATCACGATTGAGAATAAAGACATCAATGCCAATTTATTATTGTTGTTTACTGAGGATTCGATTCCGCGTTTTAACCAGTTAATTTCGTATGTTGCGGCTTAATTATGAGTGAACAGGAAGATTTAGAAGAACTCCATTGGTTAATGGGCGTGATCCACAATATCAATGTCGGACTTTTGGTTATCGATGCGGATTACAACATCAAGTTATGGAATAACTTTATGGTGAATCGCAGTGGCAAACGTGCCGATGTGGCGATGGGCGCTAATTTATTTGATCTATTTCCAGAAGTATCCAGCTCATGGTTTATACGCAAGGTTGAATCTGTGATAACCCTGGCAAATCGTGCTTTTACTACCTGGGAACAACGTCCGTATCTGTTTAAATTTAAAAACTACCGTCCCATTACTGGTACGGGTGAATTTATGTATCAGAATATTACCTTTTTACCGTTGAAAGGCGTAGATGGGAAAGTAAATAATATCGCGATAGTTATTTATGATGTAACCGAAGCCGCAGTGGGCAAAGAAGCTTTAGAGGAAGCTAATATTGAACTGGCTCGTTTGAGTAAAACGGATAAATTAACCCAGCTGAATAATCGTGGGCATTGGGAAGAATGTCTGGAATCGGAATATGATCGGTATAAGCGTACTGGCCAGGCAACGACCTTGATCATGTTTGACATTGATCATTTTAAGAATGTAAACGACACTTACGGTCATCAGGCTGGCGATGAAGTGATTCGACAGACCGCTAAAACATTACGGCGTACCATCCGTAAGACCGACATAGCCGGTCGTTATGGCGGCGAAGAATTTGTGGTAATTTTAGTCGATACACCGAGTGAGAATGCGATGATATTAGCGGAACGACTTCGTAAACGTATCGAAGCGTTAACGATTAACTACGACGATCTGGCTATCAAATTTAAAATCAGTGTTGGTATTGCTGAAATGAATAAAGAGGTAGCTGATTATAAGGAATGGTTAGAACGTTCGGACAAGGCCCTGTATTACTCAAAAGAAAATGGCCGTAATCAGTCGACCCTGTATGATAAAGAAAAAATTTGCGACTTAAAGAACGTTGGATGAAAACGCGAGAATAGGGCGCAGGTTGCGTAAATGTGGCTGTTCTTTTTCTAAATGCCAAACAAGAATATCGTAGTAACTGCGAATATTCTCAACATAGCGAACCGGCTCCCAACCACGGGCATAACCATAACGTGTTTGTTTATACCATTTACGTTTGCTTAATAACGGCAAGGTCGCCTTGATATCCATCCACTTATTGGCATCATCGCCCCGTTTGGTGGCAAGTTTACGGGCATCTTCAACATGTCCAAAACCAACGTTATACGATGCAATGGCAATCCAGATCCGATCGGGTTCAGGAATGTGAGTCGGAACCTTATCGATTAGCTTGCGTAAATATTTTGCGCCGCCCATGATGCTTTGATAAGGATCGGTTCGCTTACTCACGCCTAGCTCTGCTGCCGTGTTGTTGGTTAACATCATCATACCGCGTACGCCGGTGTGTGAAACCGCATTAGAGCGCCAGTGTGACTCCTGATAAGATACTGACGCAAGTAACCGCCAATCAAGATCATATTGGTCTGCGGCTTCGCGAAACATTTCCTGGTAGTTGGGAAGTCGGCGTCGTATTTGTGCGAGAAAACTATGCGTACCGCCATAATCATAATTTTTAACATGTTGATAATTATTTTTTAACAGGCGCTCTAATTCACCGGATGCTTTTAGCTCGTCGATAAAGATTTTTGCCTCGTTGTATAAGCTGTCGTCTTTTGTGATAGGGAAGGCCCATGCCAACTCCTGAGGTTGAGTAATATCAAAGGCAACACGTAGTTTAGGATAATAACGACGGTTATAGGCCATTTCATTTGAGTCAGCGACGGTGTAATCGATCAAGTCTTCGGCTACCAAAGTGAGTAACTCAGTGCTATCGGCGTCTAAATTTTCCGTCCAGCTTAATTCGGTGTGCTTGTTTCTTAATAATTTGAGCTGCTCAACATGCGAGCTTTGAGCAAGCACTTCAAAGGCGCCATCGAGTTGTTTAATGGATTTAGGTTTTGGGCGGCTGACATTATAGACGACTTGCTGAGTTATAGACTGGTAAGCAGGGCCAAAACGAACCTGCTTCTTGCGGTCATCCGTAATCGTTAATCCCGCTGCTGCGATATGGGCATCACCTTCACTGATCTTTTCGAGAATACCATTGAGATTGTCGGGAATGATGATTTTCAGTTTAACGCCAAGTTTTTGGGCAAAGCGTTGAGCTAATTCAAATTCCAGCCCTGCGGGCCCCTGGGGACCTTCGTAATAGGTTGTACCACTATTTCGAGTGAGGATTTTAAGCTCGCCCATAGCCAGGACTTGCTGTAAAACCGTGCGCTGAGGGGCGCAGGCATTCAATACCAACACCAGGGCAACAGAAACAATAATTAAGCCACTAAATACACGCATATTTTTTACTGAAATGAGAAGTTCATCACATTTATCGGACATCCCCGATAAGATCTGAACTCTATTAACCCCTTTCTCTAGCGGGTTCTGCGACATTGATCACCCTTATGTAAGCAAATTCTAACATACTCATGTTATTAATTTCACTATTTGTAGTGTATTTAACAGAATTTAACACCATATTCGCTCATTTTAGCCTAATTTCCTGAAAAATCCGTAGTTTAAGTACTTTAATTAATAGTTATATTAGCTCTTATCGATAAGTTATTGTATTTACAATA
>QILH01000321.1 GCA_003233255.1 Gammaproteobacteria bacterium
TACGCAAATGCCGGATGCCTTTAAATAGTACTATAAATTAAGAACAAAATTTAAGAAGAGACGAATATGGAATGGGAAACAGTCATCGGCCTTGAGATCCATACTCAGCTGGCCACAAAAAGTAAAATATTCTCCGGTGCATCAACCGCGTATGGTGCGGTGCCGAATACCCAGGCCTGTGCTGTTGACCTGGGTCTTCCTGGTGTATTACCGGTATTTAATAAAGAGGCCTTGACCATGGCGATCAAGTTTGGTCTTGCGATCGGTGCGGAGATAACTCGCCATTCGATATTTGCACGTAAAAATTATTTTTATCCTGATCTACCCAAGGGCTATCAAATTAGCCAGATGGATCATCCCATCGTCGGTAAGGGCGAGATCGACATAGAGTTAGAAAACGGAAAGACAAAAACGGTTGGCGTGACCCGTGCCCATCTGGAGGAAGATGCGGGCAAGTCTTTGCACGAGGCCTATGATGGTATGACCGGGATTGATTTAAATCGTGCGGGTACGCCGTTACTGGAAATCGTATCCGAACCCGACATGCGTTCCGCCAAAGAGGCGGTGACCTATATGAAAAAGATTCATTCATTAGTGCGGTATCTGGAGATCAGTGACGGCAATATGCAGGAAGGCTCGTTTCGTTGCGATGCCAATGTCTCGGTGCGCCCAAAAGGCCAGCAAGAATTTGGTACCCGCGCCGAGTTAAAAAATATCAATTCATTTAAAAACGTCGAGAAGGCCATTAACCTCGAAGTACTGCGTCAGATCGAAGTTATCGAGAGCGGTGAACAGGTGGTTCAGGAAACACGATTGTACGACGCGGATAAAAATGAGACACGTTCGATGCGTTCGAAAGAAGAGGCGATGGACTATCGTTACTTTCCCGATCCTGATCTGCTTCCGGTTGAAGTTACTGAAGCCGAAATTAAATCGATTCAGGATCTTTTGCCCGAACTGCCTGCCGCAAAGCAGGCGCGGTTTGAAAAGGACATGGGTTTAAGCAATTATGATGCGGCGATTCTGACCGCGGATAAAGACCTGGCCAATTTCTTCGAACAGGCGGCGCAAAAATCGGGTCATGCCAAGTTAACGGCGAACTGGGTGATCGGTGATTTGTCCGGACGTTTAAACAAGGAAGACAAAACCATCATCGAATCCCCCGTTAGTGCCGAGATGTTGGCGGGCATGATTATCCGCCTGGCGGAAAATGCGATCACCTCCAAAATGGCAAAAGAAGTCTTTGACGCAATGTGGAATGGTGAAGGCGATGCCGACACGATTATTGAAAAACGCGGACTCAAACCTGCGGACAGTGGCGAGGTTGAAAAGATCATCGACGAGATCATTGCCAATAATCCGGATCAGGTTGAGCAGTTCAAAGCGGGTAAAGGTAAGGTGATGGGTTTCTTTGTTGGTCAGGTTATGAAGGCCTCGAAAGGTAAGGCTGATCCTGCGCAAGTGAACAAGCTGTTGACGGAAAAATTGAAATAGCCTTCTACTCGTCATTCCGGCCTTGAGCCGGAATCCACATATAAACAAGGATCTTCTTTTTTAAATGTCAGACAACGACACGCTGCAAAAATTTTTATTTGAACACACCCCGATTCGCGGTGAGCTTGTTCATCTTGATGCCACCTGGAAAGCCATTCAGGAAAAGCATGATTATCCCCCTCTGGTGCGCAACATGCTCGGTGAAATGATGGCGGCAGCGGTATTACTGGCGGCCACGTTAAAGCTAAATGGCAGGCTGGTGATTCAATTGCAGGGCAGTGGGCCGATTACGCTGATGGTTGTTGAGTGTAGCAATGCTCAGGAATTACGGGGTCTGGCGCATTGGCAATCGTTGCCAGAAGACGGCAATTTAATGACACTGGCGGGCGATGGTAAGTTAACCATCACCCTGGAACCTCAGAATGATCACGAACGCTATCAAAGTATTGTCGAACTCAAGGGTAATTCATTGGCCGATGCGTTGATGAGTTATCTACAACAATCCGAACAACTGGATACCTATCTCTGGTTGGCGGCCAACGAACAACGTGCATCGGGTTTGTTATTACAAAAATTACCCGGTGATGAAGCATCACAGGATGCCGATAGCTGGAATCGAATTATTACCTTAACCAGCACCGTGACCAGCGCGGAACTATTACAGATAACGGAACTCGAATTGTTGCATCGTCTCTACCATGAGGAAGTCGTACGAGTATTCGAACCTTCCCCGGTTTGTTTCCGATGTTCCTGCTCGAAAGAACGTGTGGTTAGTATGTTACGCAGTCTCGGATTAAATGAAGTCAAATCGATCATTACCGATGAGGGGGAAGTGGCGGTGGCCTGCGAATTTTGTAATCAAAAATATGCCTTCGATTTAGTCGATGTTGAAGAATTATTCACGACCAGTACGCCCTCGAATTCATCAACAACCCGCCATTAAATCGGGCTCAAACAGTGATAAAATATATTATTAAAAAATGAGAACTTCCGTTATTATATGTGATAACAACTGAATCGGAACACCATTATGCCAACAGAAAAACCTTTTTACTTTGCACCGCTGGAAAAGGCTTATCAGCGGATAGCCTCCCCGTTTGAAGAATTTATTCATCGCCAGACTACGACGGGAATTCTTCTGATGACCTGTGCGGTTATCGCCCTGATCATTGCCAACTCTCCGTTGGTCGTGCCCTATGAAAAGCTACTTCATATGAAAATGGGTATTTTTTCTGGTGACTGGCGTATTGAACATAATGTTCACAGCTGGATCAACGATGGTTTAATGACTATCTTCTTTTTTGTGGTGGGTCTGGAAATCAAACGCGAAATATTAACGGGTGATCTTTCCAAATTTGAAAATGCAATAATACCGGTCGGCGCGGCTGTTGGCGGCATGTTGATTCCAGCTCTCTTTTACTATCTTATAAACGGCGATGGGGTTGGTGCGCGGGGTTGGGGAATACCGATGGCCACTGACATTGCCTTTGCGGTTGGCGTTATGGCCTTGCTCGGCAGTCGTGTTCCGAAGAGTCTGCTGACCTTCCTGGTTGCATTAGCGATTGTTGATGATCTGGGCGCGGTTACCGTCATTGCTTTGTTCTATACAGAGCAACTCAATTTTTTATACCTTGGCGTAGCCGGACTTATTACCGCCTTCATGTACATGCTTAATTTGATGGGCATACGTAGTTCGCTGCCTTATTTTATTTTTGCTGTTTTGTTATGGGTCGCCATGGAAGGATCAGGCGTGCATGCTACCATTGCGGGTATTTTTGCGGCATGGACTATTCCGGCCTATTCTCGATTTACACCCAAAATGTTTAGTCATGAGATCCGCACCATTTTAGATCGTTTTGATGAATATGCGGAAGATGGTAAACACTTGATTAACAATCCGAAACAGGCAAGTCTTGCCTGGAAAATGGGGCAGGCCTATGATCTGGGCATTTCTCCATTGCAAAGGCTTGAAAGTGGACTCCATATACCAACAACCTATCTGGTCATTCCGCTTTTTGCTCTGGCCAATGCGGCTATCCCATTGGATCTGGAATCAATAACCAATGCCGCGATTGATCCCGTCGCACAGGGGATCGTATTTGGTTTGGTTGCCGGCAAACTGGTTGGGGTCGCAGGAGGGGTCTGGCTTCTGCAAAAGTTGGGTATTGGTGTATTGCCAAAAGGGGTTAATTTTAAACATATCGTTGGCGCAGGACTTGTGGCAGGTATTGGTTTCACCATGTCGATATTTATATCTGATCTGGCCTTTACTGGAAATGACGAAATTGTTGTGGTTGCCAAGATGGGCATCCTGTTTGCTTCCCTGATTGCAGGCCTTTGTGGTTTCCTTTGGTTACGATATTTTACCGAACCCGTGAAGGAAGAGCTTCATGATCCTTCAGCCCATTAATCGGTAACCGAATTACAGATCGAACAGTCTGGATCACGGAGTAACTTTAGTATTCGTGTTTCCATCGAAAACGTATCGATTAACATTAATTTTCCCGTCAGGGTTTCACCAATCCCGACCAGTACCTTAATGGCTTCGATGGCCTGAATGGATCCGATCATGCCAACCAGTGGTGCTAAAACACCATTTTCACTGCAGGTTTGCATGGTTTCATTATCACCTTCATCTTTATATAAACATTGGTAACATGGGCTGACACCATTATTTAAAAATACACTGACTTGTCCCTCAAAACGAATGGCTGCACCTGATACAAGTGGTTTACGATGTTTTACACAGGTGCGGTTAACAGCAAAGCGTGTTTCGAAATTATCACAACCGTCAATGACGATATCGACTTGCGGTATCAGATCATTTAGATTTTGGTCGTTTAGCTTTTGTTTGAAACGGGTAACGGTAATATCAGGATTGATCCGTAACAAAGTTTCATAGGCCGAATCAACCTTGTCTTTGCCAATATCATCGGTGCTATGAATAATTTGGCGTTGCAGGTTTGATAATTCAACTTGATCAAAATCAGCAAGAATAAGGTGCCCGATTCCAGCACTGGCAAGGTACATGGCAATGGGTGAACCGAGTCCTCCCATTCCGACTATTAAAACAGTTGAGTTGAGTAATTTTTGTTGGCCCGCGATGTCAATTTGCGGCAGCATAATCTGTCGGCTATAACGCAGTAATTGTTCGTCTTGAAGTTCCATGTTGTTAATT
>QILH01000243.1 GCA_003233255.1 Gammaproteobacteria bacterium
GGGTGCCGGGAGATTAAAGTATGACGGCAATAGGTATTACCCAACTTAAAATTCATACCCGGTTGCAGACTGTTATCGGGACTAACGGCGGTGACGATCGAATAAACACTTCCTTCAACCCGCGACAGGATTGCGACATCCAGCCCAAATTCATCGAGTCCCATTACCAGTAAGGCACGTACCTTTTCATGAAAGCTGAGTTCAGAAGAGATAGTTGTTTGCTGCAAATTGTTTAACCGGCGTTGTTCACGTTTGAGCGCCGCCGATTGTTCGAATATTAATGTATCGGAGCGTCGCAATAGCCACAGCGCGGTACTGCCCAATAACAATAATAAACTGAACGCCCATAATGCATTGGTCCAGGCCGAGGCAATGGGTGTGTTTTTAGTCTGGATAGCAACCAGTTCCCACTGGGTTCCTGGCACAGTCGACTTATACTGGATATTTAAATAGGCATCGGTGTTTAAGGTATGAGCTGCTTTGTCATTACTGGCCGGTTTACTGATGTCGACCTCAATCAATCCCGGTTGTTCTTTATGTAATAACAGTACGTCGTAGTTATGGATCTTGTTCGAGTCCAGCAGTCGAGAAAGGGTTTTCAAATGAAAATTTAAATAAAGAATGACACTTTCGCCGTCGGGCATCTCGATTTTATTGAGGATATCGAAATGGTCGCCTGCACTGGACGGGTGAACCTCGATGAGCGGTGCCTTATCGGTGGCGGCAAAATTACGAATCGATGCCTGGCAAACTTCATCGATATTATTTAAATGATCTTCCAGTAACAATGCGCCGCGATCATTGGCGATGGTCAGAGTAAACAGATCCGGCATAGTCTTGCGTAATTCAGCAATTAAATTTTCACGTTCTTTGAAATCAAGTGGGTTATCAAGTAACCGTTGAATGGATTTTTGCCGGGTATGGGCAATGATGTAACTGCTATCCTTAAGACGCTCCAGATAGGCGGTTATTTCCTGCACCGCGCCATCGAGCGAGGTCTTAACCTGCAGGGTGCGTTCTTTTTTGGTGGTTTGATGTTGATCGATGGCATTCCAGAGAATCAGTGCGCAGGCAAGAAGCAGGATCGCCAACAGCGCACCCATGCGAAAATTCTGTGTACTTTGCGCAAACTTAAATTTCATTCGGTCGATCTTATTTGTCAGGCCAGGCATCGGCCGTCAGTCACACAACCTGCCACATGTGACGCCTCCTGTATCGTATATATATAAAGGAGTGTAGAACAGCACAATCCTTAAAAAGATTGTGCTGTCCGGGGTTGCTCGGGGTCAGTGATTACTTACTATAAGTATAGGAAGAGCGCGCCGTTACCGCGACGAATGTTTAACAGGAGTTTTTTGGCGCCTTTGGTGGCCTGTTTTAAATCCTTTAAGTTCTTGATATTAATACGATTAGCCGAAATAATGATATCGCCCTTGCGCAGGCCGGCATGGGCGGCGGGGCTGTCGCGTTCGATTTTAACCACCAAAACCCCCTCGATTCGGCCATAAAGGCGCGAGCCCTCTTTAATGTTGCCAAATTGGGCACCGGCCAGCTTGGGATGCAAGGCCTTGCCCTGTTTTCCGTCACTATCCGGGATTTGCACCACAGCCACCAGCTCTTGGGTTTTGCCATCGCGCATTACCTTCATATTGACCTGCTTGCCGACGCGCAGCAGGCCGATGAAATTGCGTAAATCTGAGGCGTGTTCGACCTGCTTGCCATTGATCTCCAACACGATATCACCGGCCTTCAAACCAGCCTTATCCGCGGCCGAGCCGGGATTGACCTGGGTGATCACCGCGCCGCCTGCCCCTGTGGGTAGATCAAAGGCCTGCGCCAGATCCGGAGTAATGTCCTGCGCCTGAGCACCAATGCGGCCGCGTTTGACCTCGCCGTGTTTAACCAGCTGCTGCATTACGTCGCTGGCCATATTAATCGGGATAGCAAAACCGATGCCGATGTTGCCGCCGCTGCGTGAGAAGATGGCGGTGTTGATGCCAATGAGATCGCCGCGCAAATTCACCAGTGCGCCACCCGAGTTACCGGGGTTGATCGAGGCATCGGTCTGAATAAAATCTTCATAACCTTCAATACCGAGGCCGTTGCGACCGAGCGCGCTGACAATGCCAGAGGTTACGGTCGAAGACAGGCCAAACGGATTACCGATGGCCACCGCAAAGTCACCGACGCGTAATTTGTCGGAGTCGGAAATTTTTAATGCGGTGAGTTCATCTGCTTTGATCTGGATGACGGCGATATCGGTTTCGGGATCGGTGCCAATTAGCGTTGCTTTAAAACTACGGCCATCGTTTAAGGTTACGTCGATCTCATCGGCCTTATCGATCACGTGATTATTGGTAAGGATGTAGCCTTTTTTGGCATCGACGATCACACCGGAACCCAGACTTTCTGTTTTGCGTTCGCGTGGCTGGTTGGGAACGTCGAAGAAGCGGCGGAAGAAGGGGTCGTCCATTAACGGGTTTTGTCGTACTCGCACCTTACCACTGGTGGCAATGTTGACCACAGCAGGTAGGGATTTTTCGAGCATTGGGGCCAGGGTTGGCAGTTCTTTGTCCTGGCTGTCAATAAACGGTAATCCGGCCTGGGCAAGCGGGATCAGGGTAACGATTTGCAGCGTAAGACCCGCCAGTAAAATGCGTAATAATTTCATATTAATCAGGTACCTTGGTTTTTTAATGAGTTTCTTTGGCAATGTGCCAATTTATCGGGTAATACTGGATCGACTTTGGGTTATTCGAAAAGTTCAAACGGTCTTTTTTCTCAAACTAAAAAACGGTAAACCACGCACAAATACATTGTGCGTGGTTTTGTTTACCGCGGTAAGCGTAATTTTGGTACGCACCTTAATATTAGTGATGTACCTTAATCTTACGCGGTTGGGTTTTTTCCTGTTTAGGGATGGTGACTTCCAGCACACCGTCGCTGCATTTTGCGCTGATCTTCTCCGCATCAACCGTTTCCGGCAGACTGAAGCGGCGATAGAAGCTTCCGTGCACGCGTTCGACACGTTTGTAACCTTCTTTTTCCTCTTCACGGTTTAAATTGCGTTCGCCTTTCACGGTGAGCACGCCATCTTCCATGTGCACGTCGATGTCTTTGGGATCGACGCCAGGAATATCCGCTACCAGCGTATAGGCGGTGTCGTTTTCTTTAATATCAACTGCAGGACTCCAGTCACTGGTGGCCACGTCGCCATAAAGATCGCGATCGGCGTGGTAACGGCGGTCGAATTCCTTGCTGAACTGATTAAGCAGGTTCCAGGGTTCATAACGGACTAATGACATGACAGTTCTCCTTTTAAGTTGGTGGGTTGAGCCCGCGTAATGTGCGAGCGATGTCAGTAATGTCTGATCATGTTATGGGGTTGGGGGACAAAACGATCAAGGACTTGAAAGTGAGTTTGTTGACCCTAAATACGGGCCCCTTGATCTGGCTCAAGTTAGTGCTCACTCACTGGCTGGATCAACGAAATAGCGGGTATTATCGAGACACAAGATATAGTGTTAAGGTTATTCACAGGCTATACACAATTCATCCGCAGGATATTCACAGCCTATTCTAAGTAATTGATTTTAAATAGATTAAAAACTTTAGATTTTTAGTATACGAACTATTGACAGATCTGTCACTAAGGCCTAAATTCATTACAGCTACTACATATTGTGGTTGAGCATTTTTACACTTTTAGGCCGATTATTCAGTACTAAAAGTCGTGATTAATCAAATAATTAGAAGATTTTCGACCTGGGTTTGCCCCAACCAGGGTCACTTTAATTTAAAAATAGATGTACCGTTGTGCCGAGTTGTATCACCTACAACTGTATGTACACGGGCCAGGAGGATTCGCCCCGCATGAAACGTGCCCCGTTAGAAGAAGTGAACACACACTCAGCCGCCGACATAAAATTTCAGGACGCCTCCCTCGATATCTGGGATGTTAAATACCGACTCAAAGCCAAAGACGGTCAAATTATTGACCATAATATCGACGAAACCTATCAGCGTGTGGCACGCGCGCTGGCCGAGGTCGAAGATGCCGATACCCGCCAGCACTGGTATGAAGAATTTCTGTGGGCCTTACGTCATGGTGCGATCCCGGCAGGGCGCATCACTTCCAACGCCGGTGCGCTGGAACACAAACCCGCCACCTCCACCATCAACTGCACGGTGTCGGGCACGGTGCGCGATTCGATGAATGATATTTTAAATAAAGTGCATGAAGCGGGGCTTACCCTGAAAGCCGGTTGCGTCGCGCCGGGTACCTGGGTGATGACCGAACGCGGTCTGGTCACCGCCGATGACGCGGTGCAACAACAGCATGAAATGATCATGGCCTATGATCGTGACAGCGGTGCCTTTGAAATGCGCCGCATCGAAAAACACCTGACTACCCATGTGCCGCGTGATGAAAATATCGAGATCATTGCCAACAACACCTCACTCAAGACCTCGATCAAACATCCGATCCTGGTGTATCGCGATGAACAGCTGACCTATGTACGTGCCGATGAAGTGACCGCCGAAGATGCACTGGTACAGCATCAGCTGGCGTGGCAGGCCGATGCCGAATACGCCACTCGTGCCTGGTTTGCCGGTGCGCATCTGGGCGATGGCAGTGCGG
>QILH01000196.1 GCA_003233255.1 Gammaproteobacteria bacterium
GGCTGATGAGTCTGATGGTGCCGGAAACGGCCGCTGGCCACTTGCAGCTGGATCATGAACCGTTAAAAAATATACTGCGTCAACCTCACGTAGTGGGTTTGTTACTGACCTGCTTCTTTATGCAGGCCAGCCATGGACCGTATTATGCTTTTTATAATCTTTATATGCGGAGTTTCAACTATTCCAGTGAAGCGATTGGCTGGTTATGGGGGATCGGCGTAACGGCTGAAGTTATTTTATTAGTTGTCATGTATAAATTATTTAAGGTTTATTCGTTACGTACCTTGTTAATCGCCAGCCTGGTATTTGCCCTGATTCGCTGGCTGCTGACCGCGATGTTTCCAACCTACACCTGGGTCATGGTCTTTGCACAGTTATTACATGCTGCGACCTTTGGTTTATATCACGTTGCTGCTATTCGTATGATTCATCAGTTATTTCAGGGCCGTCATCAGGGCAAAGGGCAGGCATTATATAGTAGCCTGAGCTTTGGCGCGGGTGGCGCGATAGGCAGTTTATACAGCGGCTTTGCCTGGGATTACCTGGGTCGTGAGTGGATATTTTACGGTGCGGTTGTTTTTTGTCTGGCCGGACTCTGGTTTGCAGTTCGATATATTAAGTCTGAATAAAAAATCAGGGTCAGAGACGTATTTCCCCTGTAAATTTGATGACATTTAATTCATATGCTAAAAATACGTCTCTGCCCTAATTTTTTTGACTACCAATTTCAAATAAACACGTTAAGCTTTTATCAATAAATTTTAACTTTGGCCGATAAAAATAATAATAATTGGGGGGCAGATACGTATTTTTGGCCAGGAAACCGACTACTTTCAAATTTCCAGTAAAAAATACGTCTCTGACCCCAATTATATTTCCGAATGGAGCGAATTAGATAATATGGAAGCAAAGCAACATGATGTGATTATCATCGGAGGCGGCATTTCTGGTACGGCCTTACTCTATTTATTGGCCCGTTATACCGATCTCAAATCGATCGCGTTGGTCGAAAAATACAAGGGCATTGCGACGTTAAATTCGCACGGACGCAACAACAGCCAAACCCTGCATTGTGGTGATATCGAAACAAACTATTCGTTGGAAAAGGCACTGACGGTACAGGCCAGCGCGGCGATGGTGGTGAATTATGCCCGCCAACTTCCCAGTTTTGAACACATACTCCATAAATATTCAAAAATGGTATTGGCCGTCGGTGAACAGGAGTGTGATTTTTTAGAAAAGCGTTACCAGGAATTCAGTCCCCACTATAAGGCTATGCAATTATGGGATGCCAATGGCATCAGCCGTATTGAGCCGAATGTGGTTTGGGGACGTAACGAGCGGATTGCCGCCGTTGGCGCAACCGATGAGTACAGTACCGTTAATTTTCAGGCGCTGGCCGATTCGTTTGTGACCCAGGCAAAAAGCACCGATAAAAATATCGATGTATTTTTGGGGACGAAAATTAAAAAAATAAAGGATCTGGATAATGGCTTTGAGTTAACCACACACGGTCGTACCCTAAAAGCAAAATCGGTTGTTGTTTCAGCTGGCGGCCACAGTTTATTGTTTGCCCATCGTATGGGCTATGGCAAACAATTTTCCTGCATGCCCATGGCGGGCAGTTTTTATTTTACCCCGGATGTTTTACAGGGCAAGGTGTATACGATTCAAAATGATAAATTACCGTTTGCGGCTATTCATGGTGATCCGGACTTGTTGCTGGGTGGCAAAACCCGCTTTGGCCCAACCGCATTAATGTTGCCGATGTTGGAGCGCTACAACTGGAAAACCATCCCTGACTTTATGCATTTATTCAGTGTAGAGGCGAGTGTGATGAAAGTGATGTGGGATCTATTTAAAGAAGCGGATATTAGAAATTATATGCTGAAGAACATTTTGTTTGAAGTGCCCTATTTACGACAAAGATTGTTTTTAAAAGATGCTAGAAAGATCGTGCCCAGCCTGCAGCTACAGGATTTAACCTTTGCTAAGCGCGTCGGCGGGGTTCGTCCGGTGATGATCGATAAAGAAAATCGAAAACTGTTGATGGGCGAGGCCAAGATCAACCCCGGCAATGGGATTATTTTTAATATGACACCTTCACCCGGCGCGACCAGTTGTTTGCAAAATGCGGAACAGGATCTAAAGATTTTAGTTGAACATCTTGGTTGTGAGTTTGATGAAGACAAGTTAAATGATGAACTAAAAGGAAATTAGTTAATTTACTGATTGGTTAAACAGGTTTTCATTTCACTTGCTGCATTTGATAACGATCGACGGGCGTGTGTGACGATGCCGAGTTTTCTGATTAAATTAAGTCCGGGCACGTTGAGGATTTTAATATCAACCCCCTTCATTATTTCCGGAAGGATACTCCAGCCCAGACCGACCCCGACCAGCATTTTAATGGTTTCCAGATAATTACTGGCAAGACTGATATTGAGCAGGAGGTCTTTTTCTAAAAAAGCCCGCTCAATAATTTCACGCGTAAACGTACCTCGAGCCGGCAAAATAGCCTTATGCTCAGCCAGATCCAGCAAACTAATGCGTTTCTTTTTGCCTAAGGGGTGCGTTTTACCGACGATGACACTGAGTTTATCGGTCCAGATTTGTTGTAGATCTAATGACTCTGCAGGCGCCAGCGGCAGGGTGACAATCGCCATTTCGAGCTTACCCTGTTCAACGGCACGACAGGCCTCTTCCGAATCCATAAACTGAATATCCAGATCGACATCAGGGTAAGTTTTCGTATATTGGCGCAATACGGGCGGCAGTCGATGCAGGCCAATATGATGGCTGGTCGCGAAGCGCAGAGTGCCGCCGACCTGTTTCGACAGATTCTGGATAGCGCGTCGGCTGTCTTCAATTTCCAGAAGTATTTTCCTGGCACGGGGGAGTAGCGCCTGTCCTGCCTCGGTGAGCTGGATGCCTCGTCCGATGCGGTCGAACAAGGGGGTATCCAGCTCCTGTTCGATACTGGCGATGCGTTTGCTGATCGCCGGTTGAGTGAGGAACAACGACGCGGAGGCCTCCGAAAATGAGCCGGAGGTTGCGACCTCAATGAAGGCCTGTAAGTTGGCAATGTCCATAGCTTGATCCTGTGCGAATTCATTACATTCCAAATTGTTATCAATTATATAAAAATAATGAATTAGAGTAATAGTAGCAACTGGCGTATTCTTTTACCACTCAAGTTATTTGAAAGAACTACCCTAACCAGGGTTAAAAGGAATCACGTATGGCTGGCAAGACCTTATACGACAAATTATGGCAGGCTCATGAGGTGCGCGATAATGGTGATGGCACATCATTGATCTATATCGATCGCCATCTGGTTCATGAAGTCACCTCGCCGCAGGCCTTCGAGGGTCTACGTTTGGCGAATCGTAAACCCTGGCGAGTCAGCGCGAATCTGGCGACGCCGGATCATAACGTTCCGACCACTGATCGTGACCAGGGTATTGCTGATCCCATTTCACGTTTACAGGTCGAAACTCTGGATGAAAACTGCAAGGCCTTTGGCATTACCGAATATAAGATGAACGATGTGCGTCAGGGGATTGTGCATGTGATTGGCCCGGAACAGGGCGCGACCTTACCGGGCATGACCGTGGTTTGTGGTGATTCGCATACCTCGACGCACGGTGCATTTGGTGCGTTGGCGTTTGGGATTGGCACCTCCGAAGTTGAGCACGTGTTGGCGACGCAGTGTCTGATCTTACAGAAATCAAAAAGTATGTTGGTGCAGGTGAACGGTGTTGCCGATGATGCGGTGACCGCCAAAGATATCATTTTGGCCATCATCGGTGAGATCGGCACTGCGGGGGGCACTGGTCATGCCATTGAGTTTGGCGGTGAGGCGATTCGAGCCTTATCGATGGAAGGACGCATGACCCTGTGTAATATGGCCATTGAGGCCGGTGCGCGTGCCGGTATGGTGGCGGTGGACGACAAGACCATTGAGTACGTAAAGGGTCGTCCGTTTGCGCCCACCGATGATCAGTGGCCACAGGCGGTCACCGCCTGGCGAAATTTGGTCAGCGATGACGATGCGGTGTTTGATACCGTGGTCAAACTGGATGCAACGAACATTCAACCGCAAGTCAGTTGGGGTACATCACCCGAAATGGTTATCGGCATCGATCAGAAAATTCCTGAGCCATCTTCTTTTGACGAGCCGGTAAAACGCGAAGGTGCTCAGGCGGCGTTAAACTACATGGATTTACAGGCGAACACAGCGATTAATGAAGTTGCTCTGGATAAAGTGTTCATTGGTTCCTGCACGAATTCACGCATCGAAGATCTGCGTGCGGCGGCCATGGTGGCAAAGGGTCGCAAGATCGCCAGCAATATTAAACTGGCCCTGGTGGTGCCTGGTTCCGGTTTGGTGAAACAACAGGCCGAACAGGAAGGACTGGACAAAATTTTTATCGATGCGGGTTTTGAATGGCGTGAACCGGGTTGTTCGATGTGTTTGGCCATGAATGCCGATAAACTGGAACCCGGAGAACGTTGTGCCTCGACCTCCAATCGGAATTTTGAAGGTCGTCAGGGACAGGGCGGCCGCACGCATCTGGTGAGTCCAGCGATGGCGGCGGCGGCGGCGGATAATGCGCCTGCGATTTTGGCGTTATTGCAG